>CANBND010000071.1 GCA_947370945.1 Pseudobdellovibrionaceae bacterium
GTCATGTCGATTTCATTGAACGTCGTTAAGATCGCAGCATTGTGTTGCGCTTGAACTAAACGCTCTGCAATTTTTTTACGGATATTTGTCATCGGCACACGTTTGATTTCGCCTTGCTTCGATGGCCCTTGCAAGACCGGAATCACAACAGGTTTTGCAGGAGTCGCCGGAGCTTTTGCAACCAAAGTTGCAGACTGAGCATTCAGCGCATCTGATTTTGTCAGACGACCGCCAAGGCCTGTGCCCGCGATTGTTGAAGCATCAAGTCCGCGTTCGTTCACAACGCGTGAAACTGCCGGTGATAAATGATTTTGTAAATCGGGATGAGTATTTTTTGTTGCGGCACTTGCTGCGGGTGTTGACGTTGCTGTTGGTACAGCTACTGACGGTGCGCCTGCAGGTTTCGCTGCTGCGGTATCAATTGTTCCAACTGTAGCTCCGATTTTTACAGTTTCACCAGCCTGAGCTGTAATATTTAATGCGCCATCTTTTTCGGCGACAACTTCCACAGAGGCCTTGTCTGTTTCAAGTAATAAAATAACATCATTCATTTTTACATAGTCGCCAGATTTTTTGGCCCAGCTTCCGATGATGGCTTCAGTGATTGATTCGCCAACGGCCGGAACTTTAACATCTATTTTCATAAGAACTCCATTTCAATAAAACGTTTAAAAAAATAAAACTAAAAAATAAAATTACAAAGAGAATGCCTTTTCAATAATTTGCTGTTGTTCAGTTCTGTGTCTGTAAATCGAACCTGTCGCAGGACTTGCGCGATCAGGTCGACCGGCGTAACCAAAACTGACTTTCAGGTTCATTTCGTTGATCAAATTCATAATTTTAAAATAAACAAAACTGAACGATCCCATATTTTGCGGTTCTTCTTGGGCCCAGACAACTTTCTTTAAATTTTTATATGAACTTAAAATTTCTTTTAATTTCCAATCCGGAAACGGAGAAACTTGTTCAATTCTGACCAGCGCAGTTTTTTGATCGTTTGTTTTTTCGCGCTGTTCAAGCAGGTCGTAATAAAGTTTTCCTGAAACCAAAATGACTTTTTCGACTTTGCTTGAATCACTTAATAATTTGTCTGACAAAACTTCTTCAAATTGGCCATTGGCGATGTCTGAAATAAGACTTGTTGCCCGAGGGTGACGTAACAATGATTTTGGAGACATGATCACCAGTGGTTTTCTGAAATCGCGTTTCACTTGACGGCGAAGAGCATGAAAAATTTGTGATGGCGTTGTTAAATTCGCAACCGTTATATTGTTTTGTGCAGATAACTGTAAAAATCTTTCCATGCGGCCCGAAGAATGTTCTGGGCCTTGGCCTTCGTAACCGTGTGGTAATAATAAAACCAAACCACTCATCTGTTGCCATTTTGATTCTCCGGCACACAAAAATTGATCGATAATAATTTGAGCCCCATTGCAGAAGTCACCGAATTGCGCTTCCCACATTGTTAAAAAGCTTGGATCAGTGATTGAGTTTCCATATTCAAAACCCATCACGGCATATTCGGATAAGATTGAATCATAAACACAAAAATATAAATCTTCGGTATCGAATTTTTTCAATGGAAAAAAAGCTTCACCTGTTTTTGAATCATAAAAACCGGCATGACGATGAGTAAACGTACCGCGTACGCAATCTTGTCCGGTCAATCGCACTGACGCACCTTCAGATAACAAACTTCCATAGGCCAGCAATTCAGCCATACCCCAGTCACAAGGTTCTGTACCCAGTGCCATATTTTTTCTGGATTCAATTAATTTATTTAATTTGGGATGCAAATTAAAATTTGCTGGAATTTCAGAAAGCGTTAAGCCAATTTTTTCTAATTTTTTTGACTCAATCGAAGTTTTTACTGATTTTTGAATATCAGATTGTGTGGCTTTTTTTAAACCAGACCATGCGCCTTCAAATTTAAAAGTTTTAACTTTAGGTGCCGCTAACTTTGCAGCATCGTAAATTTTTTGAAGATCATTCATGCGATCAGTTAATAAAGAATCAGAAAAATTTTGATCACAGACATTTTGCGAAATTAATTGTTTCGAATAAATTTCACGAAGAGTCGGATGTTTTTTGATAATATCGTACATCAGTGGTTGAGTGTAGGCAGGTTCGTCACCTTCATTGTGACCAAATCTGCGATAGCAAGTCATGTTGATCACAATATCGCGACCCCATTCTTGACGATATCTAACGGCGATATCCATCGCGCGCGTACAAGACTCGGCATCATCACCATTACAATGAAGCACTGGAATCGCTAAAACTTTTGCGACATCTGATGAATAATGTGCTGACCTTGCATTTTCAGGATTTGTTGTAAAGCCGACTTGGTTATCAACAATCAAATGAATTGTTCCGCCAACAGTGTAACCTCGAACATGTGCCATTTGAAAAGTTTCCATCACGACACCTTGACCTGCGAATGCAGCGTCACCGTGAACTAAAATGGGAATTACTTTTTTTCGGGTATCCGTATCTTTACGGCGACGCTGTGATGCGCGAGCCATCCCCAAAACAACGGGATTAACAGCTTCAAGATGCGAAGGGTTGAATGCCAAATGACATTCAACTTTTTTTCCTGCGATATCTTTGATTTTTGTGTAACCTAAATGATATTTCACATCGCCGTCAAAATCTTCCAGCGGAGATTCTAATTCAGTGGGGCCGTTAAAATCCGCAAACATTTGCGCAACGTCTTTACCCATAAAATTGGCCAACATATTCACACGGCCTCGGTGTGACATACCGATGACAACTTCTTCATTTTTTAGCTCTGAGCTTTTCAGAACCAAATGATCCATCATCGGCAGCATGGCGTCGCCACCTTCGATTGAAAAACGTTTCGTGCCAACATAGCGTGTGTGAATAAATTTTTCTAAGGCTTCTGCGTTTGTGATCGACTTTAAAATTTCTTTTTTCTGATCGACAGATAATTTAAATGCGTTGCTGTTGTGTTCAAATTCTTTGATGAACCAATTTCTGATTTCAGGCAGAGCTTCTGCGCATTGAACAGTTAATTTTCCGCAATACACAGATTTTAAATGTGTGATAATTTCTTTGAGTGTTGCATTCGGTAATCCGACGATCGAAGCGATTTGAAATTTTTGATCCAGATCTTTTTCTGTCAGATTAAATTTATTCAGACGTAATTGATCACTCGGTGCAGGAGTGTTTGTCAAAGGATCAAGATCAGCTTCGAAGTGTCCGTAATTTCTGTAAGCTGAAATCAGATGGTAAACATCTAATTCTTTTTCGGACAATCCAAAAGAGCCGTCTTTCATAAAATCAACGCCTTCGAAAAAACGTTTCCATTCAAGACCTACTGAGTCGGGTGAAGATTTAAATTCAGAATAAAGTGATTCGATATATTCAAGATTTTGATGATTCATAACAACATCCTTAAAAGCGATAGAAAAAGTTAATGATTTCGGTGTTGATCGTCTCATGAAAATCGCGCAAGATGAAACATATTCTTTAACAAAATTTCGGAGTTAACATGAACAATAAGTTGAATATTGAAAATCATTTTTTAGTCATCGTCAGACATGGCGAATCCCAATGGAATCAAGAAAATCGTTTCACGGGCTGGAAAGATGTCGAATTATCTGAAAAAGGAATCAAAGAAGCCGAAAAAGCTGGCAAACATTTGTTATCTGAAAAATTTGAATTCGATGTGGCTTATACCAGTTCTTTGACACGAGCTATCAAGACATTAAATTTAATTTTATCACAGATGAATATGAATTGGCTTCCGGTGATCAAAGATTGGCGTTTGAACGAACGGCATTATGGTGATCTGCAAGGTCTGAACAAATCAGAAACTGCCGAAAAACACGGAGAAGCGCAAGTTAAAATTTGGCGCAGAAGTTACGATACGCCACCGCCGTTGATGTCAGTCTCAAATCCAGAACATCCTTCGCATGATCCCAGATACAAAAATATTGATTCAAAAAAATTACCCAGCGGTGAATCTTTAAAAAACACTGTCGACAGATTTTTGCCACTTTGGAATCAACAAATTTCAAAAGATATCTTAGCTGGAAAAAAAGTTCTGATCGCGGCCCACGGCAATTCTTTGCGTGCATTGATTCAACATCTTGAAAATTTATCTGAAGCCGAAATTATGGAAGTCAACATGCCGACCGGAATCCCGATGGTTTACGAATTGGATTCAACATTAAAGGTGATTTCAAAACGTTTCATTGGCGATGCCGACGAAGTTCAAAAAGCGATGGCTGCAGTTGCGAATCAGGGTAAGAAATCATAGCGTACGCAAAGAATAAATTGGTTTTCAAATTGCTCCGTAATGTTTGGATAATGATTTTTCAATTTCAAGTCGTCTCAGTTTGAGATTGTCTAAAATTGATCAACGTTATTTGTAACCTGTCAAATTTTTTGACAGAGGGAGCCGCCTATGAAGTTTTCAAAATTCTTGCTTTTAGCGATTTCAATGCCTGTGGTACTGCAGGCCCAATCTGCGCGTGAAATGCAATTCAAAGAATTGTCGATCGAATCAACGCGTGAATTTACAGAAGCCAATTCAAATACGGGCAGTACTTCAATCGCTCGCAAAATGAGTTTGTTTGATATGCCCGAAGAATATCAGTGTCCGTTGTTTTCTGATTCGCCGTACGCAGATGTTTTGGGCGCGATTGATCAAATGCAAAATCAATTGAACACGGTTTTTCCAAATTGTGAAAATAAAGTGAACAACGATCAAATTTCTGCAAAAGCCGGCGAATTACGGACGAAAATTTTCGAAGCACAAAAATTACAAGAGTTAGGTCAGTCCTATAAATTAAATGCAACAACAAATTCGATCATTCAATTGACTCAGCAATTACAGCAATCACTGTCATCGATTGCGCAAAGCCAAACCAAAGTTTGCTACAGATCAAACCAGCAATTTAGGAATGTTATTTTTTCGATGAATGAAACATTTCAATCGTTAGCGCCAGTGGTGTTAGATTTTGTGAAAAATAATCCAGCCTTGGCCGTCAGCATGGGGCCAACGTTAAAAATATTAGCCGGCGCAGATAATATTTCAAAAGGGATTTCGTTGATTGAACAAATCGCCAAAGATTCTGTGATGTTTGATATGTCTGATAAAGATAATCGAATGAATACAATAAAAAATGTTTGTCAGTTCATGAAGTTGTACAGACGCGTTCAGTATTTGCGGTTGTCGAAATTGGGACAAACGCAAATAATACAAAATGATTTTCAGAAAAAAATTGGAATTATGAACCAAAAATTAATTTCTATCAAAATGCAATCGGGATCTGTGCGTTCACAGGATGCTGAATTTAAATCAACATCGATGTTTGCAACAGTGTCGTCGGATCCAACGTACGATTTATTTGAAGCATTGTCGAAAGTTTTACCTGCCGATATTATAAAAATTCAAAAAGCAATTTCTGATGTTGATTCAGCCAAAGAGCAATACAATTTGCCGTTGATTCCACAGTGCCAAATTATTTTAGTGACTCGTAAAAACATGTTGTTGCGACAATCAATTTCAGATGTGGTCAGTTTTGCAAAACAGTACGGTGAAGCTGCCGATATTGATGGGTTGAATGAAAGCATGCGAGCTTATGACGAAGAATTTGTCGCTATTGAAAAAAATAAGGACAAAAAATCATGTGTGGCATTAGGTCAAGATTGGTTAAAGATGGCCAATCAAATATTATTTGAAGGTCGAAAATTGGTTTCGCAGTATGAAATTGCAATGTCGGAAATTAATGGTGAAAAATTTAGTTCTGAACAAAAGCGAATTTCGCAAAAAGAAAAACAAATTCAAAATGAAAAATCGAATTTCGAAAGCTTAAAAACATTAATTAATGTGGCGGCATTTGAATCGGCCGAGCTTGAAAAGCGTTTCAAAGATATGCATCGCTATTTATTTAAAGGTCCGGATTTTAATGAAGTCAAAGCCAGCTGCAACCCTGCGGACCAAAAGGCGAACTGTTCAACAGGTACGATTAAAGCTGCCTATCAGTGGTACCGAAACGATGGTCCGATTTATGAATTACTTAAAAATGACGAACAATTTTTTGATCTTGAATACAATAAAGTAAATCAGGCTCTACGTGAAGTTTTACTGTTTGAATCTATCGCTACGCAAAAAGATTTCGGAGGAAAAATCCCATCCGAGCAAAATCAGTTCACTCAATTTATAGCTAAAACATATGAATTGTCGCACATAAATAAAAAGTATCTAATTAAAAATTCTTCGCAAATGATCAATATTTGTCGTCAGTCAAACATTGCACTGAACAGCTATTTAAAGGCCACTGAGTTTTTAGCTAGCTCAGAAAGTTTGTGCAATATGGTCTATCCGGCATTGGATGCAGAAACAAATGTGGCAAATGCGTTACTGGGTTATTGTCAGCCCTTAAACGGAACGGCTTCAAAAATACAGCGTCAAATCATAAAATTGGTAGGCATCGGTCCTGCTGCGAACACGCCCTCAGATGTTTATAAAAATAATTTTAAATATTCGATGAAAAGCTTTGTTGATAAATTGATTCAAAAATATGATGATTTAGGTTGTGAGCAAAAAAGCGGAATCAACTAAAGCCCATTTATTTTATAATTGTCAGATTGTTCGACCTGATTTCAAAGGCCATGATTCAAACATGGCCTTTTTGGTTTGTGATGGAATCATTCATTGGATAGGAAAAAAAAATAAAGTTCCTAAAGATTACAAAATTACCAAAGAATTTAACTTAGATAAAAAATTAGTTTTTCCGTCGTTCATTGAATGTCACACGCATACGGTTTTTGCAGGTGATCGTTCGGATGAATTCGAATTGAGAAACACAGGCGTCAGTTACCTTGAAATCGCAAAACGCGGTGGCGGAATTTTATCGACCGTTCAAAAAACACGTAAAATTTCAAAACCCAATTTGAAAAAAATTTCACAAACCAGGGTCGATGAATTTTTACGTCAAGGCGTCAGCACACTTGAAATCAAATCAGGTTACGGTTTGGATTTGAAAACCGAAATAAAAATGCTTGAAGTCGCCAAATCAATGCAAGGGCCAGAAATTATCACTACATTTTTAGGTGCACATGCATTACCCAAAGAATTTGATTCATACGCTGCATATTTAAATTATATTTCTGATACGGTATTGCCCATTTTAAAAAAGAAAAAATTAACAAACAGAGTTGATATTTTTATCGAGAAAAATTTTTTCGAATCTGCAGATGCAAAAATATTTTTACAAAAGGCCAAAGATTTAAATTTTGATTTAACAATTCATGCAAATCAATTGTCTGAATCGGGTGGGGCTGAATTGGCCATCGAATTAGAAGCAAAATCTGCCGATCACGTGATTCATTTGAATCGACAGACTCTTCAAAAATTTTCAAAATCAAAAACAGTCGCCGTCTTGTTGCCAACGGCTGATTTATATATGAAATGCGCGTATCCACAAGCACGCAAATTAATTGATGCGGGCGCAACAGTGGCGCTTGCATCAGATTTTAATCCGGGCAGTTGTCCGTCACAGGATTTAATGTTGGTAGGCTTACTGGCACGTCTTGAAATGAAGATGACTTTGCCAGAAATTTTTTTAGCCTATACAAAAAATGCAGCGATCGCGCTGGGTATAGAAAACCAACAGGGTGATTTTTCTGTTGGAAAATATGCAAATTTTATTTGCACCAATGCAAACATGACTGATTTTTTCTATTCAGCAGGCAAGGTGCCAGATCATCAGCTTTTCATTCGAGGATCGGCTGTTAAGGTCTAGGTTTTTGAATCAAATAACGCCCAGCGCATAATAAATTTCAGATTCTGACATTTATGTTGTTATTTAGCCAATACATTTCTAGGCTCAGATTTATGGCAGCAAGTTATTCATCTTTTTTATCGACGCGTTTTTATAGTCCGGTTTTTAACACAGCCTTATTTGATGGGCCTTTTCGAATTTATTTTTCGCAAAGTTACGAATCTGCGGCATTAAAAATTTACCACTTATTACAAACAAACCACACCGAGCTTTGGACAAAATACAAACGTTGGGCCGATCAAACAAAAAAACATGCGTTTATCGTTATTTATCCAACGATTAAAGATGTTCAAGTTGCATTTGATACTGCGGTTGAGGCACAAACTTTTCCGGTTTGTCAGAAAACAGATGATGGTCATGTGATTGGTTTTGAAAATCCAAACACAGATGCAGATTTTGAAAAATATTTTTCGGGTTTAGTTTCTTCGCTTGAAAAAATCAGTGAAACTTTTTCTGAAAAAGTACTTCAATCTAAAACATCAAAAGATGCGCCCCTTCAGTAAAGAAAATAAAAACAAAGGCCAAGTTTTGGTCGAATACATGTTACTGTTACTGATTTCAGTTTCATTTGCGACATTACTTGTCAGCAAGCTTGTCAGTCGTAAAGAAGGCGATGATCAAGGTATCATTATCAAAGCTTGGAGCAAAATGTTAACAACATTGGGTAATGATTTGCCAGATTGTCCGAATCAGACAAATTTTAATTCGGCGAAATGTAATTAAATCCGTCGATTTTCATATCCGGTAAGTTTCACTTACAGTCGAGTTTCATATCCGGTGAGCTTTGTTCACAAATACCCAGAACCACGATCTTTCATTTCAATAGAAATTCTTTTTTGCATCGAATCTTTGATTTCATTCGCTAATTCATGACAAAGTTCGCTATCGCCGACTTTATCCGGCCCAAATGGAAAGCCAACAGGCTTCATAAAAATAATTTTCCATTTTGCAGGCAGAGGTATGACGTTCAATGGTAATGGTAAAACTAATCCTGTTAAAAATTTTGAAAACTTTAATTTTTTTAAATTAATATGAGTTTCTTCAGCGCCCAAAATAATTGTGGGTATCACCTTTGCGTCGCATTCCAATGCCATGCGAATGAATCCGCGTTTAAATTCTTGCAGTTGGTAACGCTTTGACGACGATTTAAAATTTCCATTTTCGCCTTCGGGAAACAAAACAATCATATTATTTTTTTTCAAAAGCCTGATTCCATTTTCAAAATTGGCTTCGATAAAACCTAGTTTTTGTGCGGGTAAGGCTGTTTTTTCAGTCAGAAACCACAGGTGATGAGTCATGACTCTGGGAATGCGTTTTGTTTTTTCTTGCAGGATATAGGCTAAGATCATTGCATCAAACCCAGAAAACCCTGAATGATTTGGCGAAATAATAATTGGGCCGTGTGCTGGAATATTTTCAAGACCTTCAATTTCAAGTCTGAAATATTTTTTTAAGATTTCCATGAAAAGTCTGGGAAAGACTTTGTAAAGTAATTCGTCTTTGCCAAGTGATGGCAGATTGAAAACTTTTTCATTGGGTTTTTTAAAAAAATTAATCATAATAAGTTCTATGAAGTATATCATGTCGATCGATCAAGGAACAACCGGAAGCACAGTGCTGATTTTAGACCAAGGCGGAAGTCTTGTTGCGGAAGCCAGCCATGATTATAAACAAATATATCCAAAACCAGGCTGGGTCGAACATGACCCCAATGATATTTGGCAATCTGTCACCGACAGTGCGATTGAGGCGCTTAAAAAAATAAATGCCAAGCCCACTGATATTTTAACCATCGGTATCACCAATCAGCGTGAAACTGTGATCGCATGGCGAAAATCGAATTCTGAAATTTTACACAATGCAATTGTTTGGCAGTGTCGAAGAACCAGTGATATGTGCCAAAAATTAAAACCATCTTGGCAAAATAAAATTAAAAATAAAACAGGGCTTGTGCTTGACCCTTATTTTTCGGGATCAAAAATCAGATGGTTGATCGAAAATATAAAATCAGTCAAAACGGCTATGAAAGACAATGATTTGGCCTTTGGCACTATTGATACTTTTATTTTATGGAAATTAACAAATGGCAAATCATTCGCAACAGATGTCAGTAATGCATCCAGAACGATGTTAATGAATTTAAAAACATTGTCGTGGGATGATGAGCTTTTAAAATTATTTAAAGTTCCAAAAAATTGTTTGCCAGAAATAAAATCCTCAGCCGGATTTTTTGGTCAAGTTGAAAATATAAAATTCGCATCAAATGAAACATCAATTACAGGGATTGCTGGCGATCAGCAATCGGCCCTGTTTGGTCAAGCGTGTTTTAAGGCTGGCGACAGCAAATGCACATTCGGTACGGGCAGTTTTATTTTGATGAATGCGGGGTCGCAAATTTTAAAGTTACGATCAAAATCAAAAATGTTAACTACAGTGGCGTGGCAAATCAAAAATGAAAAACCAGTTTATGCCTTAGAGGGCGGGGCCTTCATTTGCGGAGCTGCGGTTCAGTGGCTGCGTGATGGATTAAATCTTTTTGAAAAATCCAGTGATGTTGAAAAGCTGGCGCGCACAGTTGAAAATTCAAATGGAGTTGAATTTGTTCCGGCGCTAACGGGGCTGGGTGCTCCGCATTGGGATGCAAATGCACGCGGTGAAATCACAGGATTAACCAGAGGCGTGACCAAAGCACACATTGCGCGTGCAACATTGGAAGCGATGGCTTTACAAAACGCAGAAATTTTAATTTCGATGCAAAAAGATTTAAAGAAAAAAATTAAATCCGTCAAAGTCGACGGTGGTGGCAGTCAAAATAATTTGTTGATGCAAATTCAATCTGATTATTTGCAATGTGAAATTGTCAGGCCCAGACAAATCGAAACAACAGGCATGGGCGCAGCGTATCTGGCGGGGATTGGCGCCGGAGTTTGGAAAAATATTTCTGACATTCAAAAAATTTGGCAGAAGGATCAAAGTTTTTCTCCCAAAATTTCAAAGAAGGATTTGGCTGCGAGATTTTTAAAATGGGATCGGGCTGTGAAGAAGGCGAAGACGTAACTTAATGAGGCTTAAAATATTTTTAATTTGTGTGTATGTATGCATTTTTCAATACGGCTGTACTGTTTATGATCTTAAAAAAAATCAAAGTCTAAAAGCAGAAAATACGAACAACAAAACTGAAAATGAACAAATTGCCGAAAATATTAAAAATATGGAAAAAGAAAATATTCCTACGAACTTAGTTTTTCCATATTGGGGATCGGAACCAAAATATGAAAAAACTAAAATTATAAATTCACATCAAAACTTGCATTCTGGTTTAGAAATTCAGTTAATTTGCAAAACTGGCTCGTTAGATCAAATAAAAAATATTTCTTGGACCGCTGTAAATAACTTGTCAAAGTATCGTGGTGACCTGATATTTCACGAGACCCCTATAATTTTAGATTTAAATCCAATTTTAGTTTGGGATATCGAACTTCGTATAAATAATAAATACAAATACAAGACAATATCGAAAGTTACACGTCACAAACTTAAAATTGATTGCATTTAGAAAAAATATACTAACTCACCTTTTTAATCTTAATATTTGGAAAAACTTTTTGTATTTCTTTAACGTCTACAAGTTGTCCGCAATTATACTCATGAATTAATTGCCCCAGTAATGTTTGGTAGCCAATTCCTTTTTCTGATGCAGTTTTTTTGAATGCAATGAAGTCATGCTCAGATACGCGAGCTGTGAAGCGGGCTTCTTTTTTCTCTTTAGCCAGCTTCACAGCTTCAGATTTTGTTGGTACGCCACCTTTGACCCAAACTGCATTTTCGAAATCAAAAGGTTTCATTAAAAACTTATCATCATTTATTTTTTTAGACTTTGCCATATTTTGACCTCTTTTTTTGTTGCTTTACGAGCGGAAATAATACGAATTAAATTTTCAAATCGATAGCAGTAAACGACCAGTAACACGCGCGATTTTAAAGATAACCCAATGGCTTTAAATCTTTCTTCGTCGCTTGAACTGTCAAGCAGGCTTGCATAGTCTCCGCTTTGGATAACAGATTGTGCTTCTTCAAACGAAACGTCGTGTTTGAGTTGATTGAGCTTATTTTTTGAAACTTGCCATGTGAATTTCATGAGATAATGATAGCATCAAATTTGCCATTTGTACATACATTTTAAGCTGCTCTATACGATTTGAAAGGTTCTACCTAAAAATCCCGCCCAAACATTTTTCTAAATCGTGCACCGTTTTTAAAAAATGAACTTTGTGATTTTTTAAAATATTTACGTCTTCAAAAGATTTTTCGTTAAATTTGGGTAAATAAAATTGTGTGAATCCTAATTTGATCGCTTCTTTGATTCGTATTTCAGGGTAGGATATCGCGCGAATTTCTCCGGTTAAACCGATTTCACCTAAGAAAATTGACCTTGCCGGTAATGTGCGATTCATGTCGGTCGACAAAATCGCTGCGGCCATCGAAAGATCTGCCGCGGGTTCTTCGATTTTTAATCCGCCGACAACGTTCACGTACAATTCACTGAATGATAATTTAATTCCCAAATGCCTGTCCAGAACCGCAGTTAACAAATGCAATCTGTTCACATCAATTCCGATAGCGGTTCTGCGTGGGAATGCATTTTGAGTTTGTAATGTCAGTGCTTGAATTTCACAAAGCAGTGGGCGAGTCCCTTCCATCGCGGCGAAAACGGCAGAGCCGATGCGTTCTTCGTTTCGTTCTTGCAGAAAAATTTCAGACGGATTTGCAACTTCTTTCAGACCCAATCCTGTCATTTGGAAAACACCCAATTCATGGGCGCTGCCGAATCGATTTTTAATAGCGCGCAATAATCGGTGTTGATTCATTCCGTCGCCTTCGAATGATAAAACGCAATCAACCATGTGTTCTAAAACTTTGGGGCCAGCGATGTTACCGTCTTTGGTGATGTGACCAATTAATAAAACTGCAGTCTTGGTTTTTTTTGCAAAATTCATCATCTGCCCCGCAGATTCGCGAACTTGCGAAACAGAACCAGGTGCTGAAGAAACATCGGGTATATAAACCGTCTGAACAGAATCGATAATCATCACATCTGGTTTTTTAGATTCAGCCAATTCTAAGACCACATTCATATTGCTTTCAGAGGCGATTTCAATATTTTGACTTTGAATACCCAAACGTTTCGCGCGCGATGCTGTTTGCGAAACGCTTTCTTCGGCAGAAATATACAGAACTTTTTTTCCTTGTTGAGCCAGTCC
>CANBND010000072.1 GCA_947370945.1 Pseudobdellovibrionaceae bacterium
AGCTCTTTGAAGCTTTTAAATAAAAAATCCTTATCCGTTTCCATCATCGTCTCCTTCTGTTTTGATCATTGATTGATCTGTTTTTAAAAAATCATCATAAGAACTAAGACTTGTTGATGGAATGACGCGATTTAATTTTTCGCGGTTAAATTTTAACGGATCAGGATTTTTTCTTTGAATATTTTCAACACGTAAATATCTTTCTAAATTATCGATTCCAATAATTCCGTCTTTGAGTAATTCAAAACAAGCAGTATTTAAATTCTCAGCGCCGTAAACAGTTGATAACGCCAGTAATCGATTTATTTCTAATCTTAATGATCTAGAACTTGCTCTGAGTGATTGATAATATTGACTAACGCCTGGCCCTATTTTTTTAACAGCTATAATTTTTTCGCCGTCCTGATTCTGAGCACCAGGTTTTTTAGATAACAAGCCGTCTTGGTGTTTTGGATTTGTGAAAACTTTATTTTTTAAATATGACCGCTCATGGCCGGCCACATATTTTTCATGATAATAAACTTTGATTGTTTTTGCAGTGATTCTGACTGTGACCGTAAGGCCTGCAAAAGTCCAAGGCACAGAATACCGATTTGTTTCAAATATAAAATGAAAATCAGAACCCATTGTTTTTGAAATAACTTCGTCGGTCTCAAATTTTAATTCACTGACAGGTCTTAATGCTGACTTTTCTTCGGATTCAAAAAAATTTCTAATTAGTCGTCTCGTTACTCGGTGCTCTCGTAAATTTAAAAACTGATCTCGCCATAAAATTGATTGCAGACACAAATCATCAAAATCTTTAAAACTTCGACCGCTCCAAAAATGACTGCGAATAAATTTAACACCACTTTCAACGCGACCTTTTTCGTTCCCGCGGGCGGGATTGCACGCGTGTGGGCGAATACTGTGGTGACCCATGTAGGAATAAAATCTGGGATTAAATTTAACAAGACTTCCGTGTCGTTCTTGAACAGCGGTTGCAAGATTGTCGTACCAACATTCTTTGGGGACGCCTCCAAAATAATTAAATGCATTTTCATGACAACGAATAAAATCTTCAAAGCGTTCTGATCTTGTGAATTCAATATATGTTAATCGCGAATAACACAGAACCATCACAAAACAATGCATCTTAATTCCGTCGCCAAAAACATCACCAAACTCGCCCCAGTCAACTTGCGCACATTCGGCCGGTGCAAATTCTAAACGTAAAAATGCTTCGCGTAGTTTTGGTGAAGACTTCTGTTTTATTTCCCGAACATGATCTTTTAAAATTGTAAGCCCACCCATGTACCCAAATTCTCGAAGCCTATGAATCATAGTGGCAGAGGCCATGGTGGGATCTTTTTTTAAAAATTCTTTGATTTTAGGTTTAAACTGATCAATTAGACTTGATCTATTAATTTTCGCTAGATCAATTATAATTTTTTTTCGCGTAACAATTCTTTTTACAGTTTTTCGATCGACACCAATTAAATTTGCAATAGATCGTATCGATTTTTTGTCGTTAAAATAATACGATAAAATTTTTGATTGTGTTTCTGCATCTAACATCAAAACCTCATCCGAAATGAAAAATAATTTTCAAATCTTTGAATAAAATTAAATTCCACAGGCTTTTTGCAACACGCACAAAGCTTGCTTGAATCAGGTTTTATATTTTTAATGTTTTGTTTTGTAGTTAGGTCAGTGAGATTTTTTTAAAGAAAGTCCTAAATACCTTCTGCGCTGACGCTCGCGACCAAACTCAAGACCTTTTTCGGTCGATTGATACCGTCGTTGTTTTTCGCGATGAGTTTTCTTTTTTAATTCATAAGAACAATTTTTAGAACAACATTTTTGATTACGCCAACACGATCTGCAAATTGAAAATTCCATCGCACAAACTGCACAGCTTAGTGTAATGCCCTCAACTAATTCAATTTGTTGAATTTCGATCATTTAAATATTTTGAATTTATTTTTGAAAAAAAGAAACAGACCTACGTATTGAATTGGTCCCTTTTGCTATGGCAATAAACACTGGTCCATGGGACCGCCAAACCGACGTTTTTGGTCCTTGTTATATCCGCCGCCTACAATCTCATAGGTGCTGTATTTTTTTTATATACAATTCAGTTAATGGCTCAAACTAAAAGATTTAAATATTATAATGACCTGCCTGTGTCGCCGCCACAGATGCGCGGTGAAACAATATGTATACAACGAATACCTCCTCGGCCCGGGAGCACTAAGGAAGTACCGTTTGAAAAAATAGATAAAATTAAAATTGCATTATCTAAATATATGCAAAATCAATATTCTGAATACAAAGAAGCATTTTCATCGAAAAATTTAAAATCTTACAAAACATATAATACTCAATGTGGAATTTTTTATGCCATTAGGGCGGTTGATTTTTCGGATAGTCGAGCCAGTGGTTATTGTGGAAGCGCAGGTTGCGACAACTTCTTTTTCAAAAAGACTACAAATGGTATTAAGCTTGTATTTCATGTATACCTTGAAGGAATTGAAGATAGGGCATTGGACTTAAATGGTGAAAATTGTCTTGTGTTAAAAGTTTGGGTTCACGGCTTGAAATCTAAAAATTTACAACGTGCAGGTCAAGATTGGTTAGATGGACAAATTCAATTTAAAAAAAATAAAGTGGAGCTTATTTTAAATGATCCTTAAAAAGTTTAGATACAGAATTAACCAAATTTATCGTTATTAAAAATAGACGAAAATTCAAAAACTAAGATTAAAAAAACGCAGGCTAATTCGGATACAAATATTTTAATTATTTGAGTTTAAATGAATTCAAAGCCCTGGCTGAGTCATATTTTAAAATCTAAAAAGTAGCTTAATGTGTGTCTAACACAGTGTTTTTAATGTTGTAATAACCTGTGGTTTTGTATCCATTTAATAATTTTCGATAGTTAGTAAAATTGCTACCCAGCTTCCAACGTCCTCAGTTTCGTAACAACTTCAACTTTCAGCGCATTTAAAACTGAATTTACTTTTTCAATCGAAGCACCTCGATATTCATTGCGTTCATCGCGGCTGATTTGAGTTTCGTGTACATTTAATTTTTTAGCTAAATCTTTTTGTGTAATACCTTTGGCAATTCGTAAAGCAATTAATGTACGTCCCAAGCCATCCAGATTGTAAAATTCTCCGATTTGACCACGCTTTAATTTTTCATAACTTTCAACTTCTTCGATAAGTTGTTGATGAAAAGTTAAAATAGGTTCCATCGCCAGTTCTAATGCTGAATCTTTCAGTTTTTTTTCTTTTAATTTTGTGCGCTGAGATTTAATGAGTTTTTTTTCTTCATCAATTCGCTTCAAGGCTTCTTTGTATTCGGATTCGTTTCTAATCATTTTGAACCTCGCTTCAGTGGAGTTTTAATTTTAATAATTCCTTTAGGTAAACCATTTCTTCGGGCGCGCCTGAATGCTGCTGGAAAAATTTGATTGTTGCCAAACTCATCCTTGATTCCAGATCCCTGACCATATTCAGGAAATAATTCAACACGGTATTTGTGCCACATGGGCAACTGAAGTTTTGCATAATTTTTGTAAGCCGTTCGTGATTTCAAATTCCATGTCCAGACAGACCATTTATCCATTTGATTTAATTTTTTAACCGAGTCCTCAAGGTTTTCAACGTCGATAACAAAATAACCGTCGATGTCATTAGGGTGGTCTTTATCTTCTACAAATGAACCATCAATATATATGTCTGTGACTCGGACTTCCCAAAGCTGTTGAACCATGGCTTCTAAATTATGAACGAGCTGAAGCCTCCATTGACTGTCCCAGTTCGCTGATTTGACTCCAAGGCCAGTCACTATCCAAGATTTTTTTAATTCATCAAGGCTTAGCTCGTAGTCGCCGACAGGCAATAGCCCGTCGGAGTTAAAGTGCGGCAGTTTGGTTATTTCTTTTTTCATAAATTCCTTAAATTGAAGGTATCACATCTTTAAATGTAAATAAAGACATATATGTATATAATTACTATAATGACTATATTAGATTAGGCGACTCTTTTAATTGTAATTGGTTTAAATCGAACTATGTCTCTGCGTTTATAATGTTTAAACGTTGTAGCAGTATCTTTGTGGCCAAGCCATGAGGCAATATCAACAAAGTCTTGGTCTGCATCAAGGCACATATCAACAAAATTTTTGCGCCCACCATATAACGTTAAATTGATATCATCTGAATATTTTTTTAAAGTTTTATTCAAAGGTCTTTTAAAATGACCTGAATTGATAATATTGGCTATGCTTTTTTGTTCATTGAATATTAGAGGTATCGTTTTCCATCGTTTATTCTCGCTTATGGATTTTAGCTTTGATTGATAAATTTGAATCACATCAATTTTTGATAAGCGGTTATATTCAAGTTTATAATTTTTTTTGTTATGTAAGCTGTCGACTTCACTGGGGCGTAATCCTAACCACAAAGATAAATAAAGCCAGTTATATTGTTCGGTCGAAATATCTTTTTTAATTTTTTTTAAAATTTGTGGTGTTAGCGGAGAAGACTCCGTTCTTACTCCGTATTCAGAATTGGTTCCTGTCTTGGTTTTTTGAGAATCGCTGATGTTAGCTGCGTACTGGCTTCTTGGTGGTTGGACATCTTCAAAAAAATGGCCCTTTAATCTGGCTTGAAATCTGCCCCATCTATTTAAAAGTGAAATTAATCGTTTTGAATAATTGAGTGAAACTTTTTTCTTCGCTAAGTAGAGGTATAATTTTTTTTGTTCGCTTTTGTAATTTTGTGGCTCAAGCAGTTTAGTATCTTTAAGCATTCTTTGTATGAATTTGAAATGCGAATACAATTTTGAAAGATGTTCTTTGGATCCAACATTTTCATCTTCAAGTTTTTGTTGAAATTCATCAACTTCATTTTCTGGAAATAAAATTAAATCAAGAGACTGTAGGCGTACTAAATTATTAGCGGCATTTTTTATTTTTATTTTTTCAATTTTATTAATTCCGTTAAGCTGCTTTGCTCTAGCCTTTGCTTCGGAATGCGTGAACGAGTCCTTAAATCCAAACTCGCTATATGTAAGAGTCGGCACAGGTTGTTGTACTTTTTCACCGTTAATATATTCTTGAAAATATAAAAACCATTTTTTCTTGTTATTGCTCTGTTTAATATAAAACGAGCCTTTGGCCTTCAATTTAATTGCATTCATACCTGTCCTCTCGGATGACAACAGGTGATGCTTGAGGCGAAATGACTACTTCGCCTACTCGAAAACGCCTACTTAAAATACCTAAGTTATTGATTTTATTGAATTAATCAAAAACATTGGTAGTGAGAGGCGGACTTGAACCGCCGACCTACGGATTATGATTCCGTTGCTCTAACCAGCTGAGCTACCCCACCACCGAAAACTGATTAAAAACGAAGTTCTTTTGTAAGGTCAGGGGTCTGAAAAGTCAAATTTTTCACGAATTTAATTTCTGAATAGGCGAGGTTTGCCTAAAAAACGTTCTCAGTCGACACTTCGTACATTATGAACCTGATTTTTTGTGATCAATATGTGTCTGTAGCATCCAGAGCCTTAGTTTTTTCAACAGATCATCGCGAATTCCGAAAAATACGATTTGGTGCAGATATTTTTTGTCGGCATCTGGGGTTGTATCGACAAATTGAATTTTTGATTTGATCGGACGCAATTCATTTTCATCGTCTTGGGTCAGTGCAAATTCTTGATAATCACCACGTTTAAATTGAATTTCATTTTGATAGGTAAATGCAGCTTCGGACAATTCGCTGACTTCGATCATTTCTGAATGTAATGCAGGATCTAAATTCGGAAACCAATTTGCAGGCGTTGAATCTGATTCAATACAATTCGGAAAATAACTCATAAACATACGGCCAAAATAATTACGATCCAGCGGTTTTGGCAATCGTACAGTTTCGTGGGATAATAACTTTTCGATGTCTGTTCTTTGGGGAAGGCTATCAGACGTTATTCTAAAAATCATTGGCGGATTTTTGAAAAGCGTATTGATTTGTTCTGCAGAAAAATCTTTTTCACTAATCAGTAAATCACAATCCAATTTGTCTTTGATCTGGCCTTCTGGAATTTGAAAAACATGGGCTTTTTTAAATTTTCTTGAAAAATAATCTTTGAGTTTTTCAAAATCTTCGGTTTCGTTCATGTTGATGACTATTTTCGGTTCGGTGATTGTTTTGTTTTTTTCAAAACCTGACCATTTTGCTGTTTTTAGTTTATTTTTTGATTCAGCGCCCTTCTGGCGTAAAATTGTTGTCACCGATGTCGTCGGTGCGCAAAAAATAAATTCGTAGATGTGATCAGTTTTTGAAATGGGTTTGACCCATTGACTGGATTTTTTTTGATCTACAAACGACAAGTGATAAAATTTGTACGGCTGGTTGAGTGTATAGGTCACAGTTGTTTCAATTGTAAAACCAAACTCAGACAATTGTAAAAAATTTTGTCTGCGAATTTTTTCAATGTAATTTTTTTCAGATGAACTGTGTACGGCCGTGGTTTTTATTTTTTCATTTTTAATTAAAGCAAATCGCAGGTGTTCCTGTAAAATTGCCGGATCAAAGGGTTTGTATATTATATTTTCGACAGGCCATGTTTCAGTTTTCTTTAAGGGCCTTAGCGGATCCTCAAACACTGTTAAGATCAGATATGAATTATATTTTTTTTGTATGTCAGAAAGTGTTTGTGCGTCTATGGTGGTCAGCGATTCGCGACTCAGGATCAGTAAGGTCATTTTTTGATCTTTGTGTTCTTTGTCTGATAAATATTGATCCAGTTCCTGTAAATTGTTTTTTTGGACAAAGTTTAAATCAAAATCTAGGCTTAACTGTGCTGTTGCTGTTTTGATGGCGTCGACAAGCTTAGAATCTGATTCAATAGCGCAGATGAATTCTTTCATAGGAGAATTTTAGTATGTCAGAACCTGTTTGAACAGAAATCAGTTTATACACCAACTTTGGTCGAGGCTTTCGATTGAAAATTTGCAAGTATGACGTTGGTGTCTGTATCTGAAAACGAGATCGAATTTATTCGCCCCAGTGCAGCCGTTAATTCATCGGATGTGCCAAGTTGGCAAATTTTTAACCAACAGTCGCCACTCTCATTTTGTTCATCTATGATGGCCTTCAGGGTTTTAATTAAATGTAAAACGTGTGAATTCATATCTGAAATTAAATACGAAAATTGTTTCAAAAATTGGGTATTTAACAATAAGTGATCAAGTATTTTATGACATAAAATTTTTTCTATGAAAAAATAAAAACTCAGTTGACCATCGCGTTTGATGGGGTCACTGAAAAAGTGTTCGGCATGTATAAAATCATGCAACAGAAAGCTAAGAACATCGCGTTCTCCATATTTTTTTTCGGGCCACTGGGTGTAATCATTTTCAAATGTCAGTATACGCTGGTTACTGAGCTGGTAGTTTAAAATTTCAAATGGTTTGGGTTCGTAATTTAAAACAGATAAATTATAATCGTCTGTATAGAAATGAAATAAGCCTGATAGGGCAGATTCTGGGATGGCTTTGATTGTTATATTTGAAATAAAACTGTCGAATGTGATCAGGCGATCTAATTTCTGTGGCCAAGAAATATTTAAATCTTTAAAGAGGGCATGCATACTCAAATCAAGCGGATTATTTTTGTTTTGTATGTGACAAGTTCGTGCATTTTTTCGTAATCCAGCAAACCAATCGTGTTTACGCCGCAAACAGCAAAGTGCAATTGTCCATATAATAACGCAATTTTTTTGCGACAAATTGTGGATATTTTTCTGAATGATCGTAAAATCGTTTTGGTGTTCAATATAAAATTCTTTTCCACAAAAAGTGGGCTTAAATTTATCTTTTGCTGATTTATGTGTGGATAAGTTTTTCCTCACAAAATCTTGACGATTTTCAGTTTGCATAATGGCCTTCTTCAGAATGTAATCATATCAACAGCCAGCGAAAACTTCAAGGAAGGGGTTTCCATGACATTCAATCAAAAAATACTTCTTAGGTTCTGTGTTTTAATTTTTCAATTTGTCACATTGAGTTCATGGGCAGCAAGTGTCGTCGATCCCCGTATCGGCATTTTAAATGGTCAGGTTTCGTCAACTGAAGATTTTATTTACAGTGAATACCGACAAACGAAAAATCAAGATCAATTAT
Source organism: Pseudobdellovibrionaceae bacterium (assembly GCA_947370945.1). GTDB lineage: Bacteria > Bdellovibrionota > Bdellovibrionia > Bdellovibrionales > Bdellovibrionaceae > Pseudobdellovibrio. The sequence goes on from CANBND010000072.1 coordinate 8,176, forward strand.
CCAATGTAGACCTTTTAAATATCGAAGTAATTCAGAAAACATTTCCGTTGCCAGCGGAACATTATGATCGAATTAAACATTTCGGTGGATGGATTCATTTTGCAAACGATACATCATGTTTAGATACCCGTGGTTTAGTTTTGCAACGTGATTCAAAAGTTGCCGTTGATGTCGCAAGCTGCAGAGTTACGGGCGGCGATTGGCACGATCCATATACGGATCGAAATTTTACATCATCAGCAGATATTCAAATTGATCATGTTGTGCCGCTAAAGCACGCCTACATGACGGGGGCATTTGATTGGAGCAAAAAAAAGCGTTGTCAGTATGCGAATTATTTAGGAAATGAGTTTCATTTGTTATCTGTGAATGGGACCGAAAATATGCGTAAAGGTGATCGTGGACCGCATGAATATTTGCCGCCCAATCAACGGTTTGTCTGTGAATATATCAAAAACTGGCTTGAAATAAAATATATTTGGAACTTGCGCATTACTCCCAAAGAAGCCGATCACATAGAAAAAATTGTTATCAATGAAAATTGTGCCGCCAAAGATTTTAAAATTCCAAAGTCTGAAATCGATCAGCAAAAAAAATACATGAAAGATAACGAAAATATTTGTGTCGGAGCCGCATTGTCTGCATTCTAGTCTTTCGGGAGATTTAGATGCAGATTGAAAAACTTGCGACGTTTTTATTTTTTTGCGCGCTGATACATTGTTTCAGCGTCAGTCTTTTTTCAAAGATATCTTTGCGTTTTAAAAAAGGTTCTGCAACAGAGGCTTTTTTTCATTTATTATCCGAAGTTGAAATTGTTTTTGGTTTTTGGGCATTTATATTTTTAATCGTTTGGTTTTTGATCGAAGGTTCGGGTGCAGTTATCAAGTACCAAGAATCTTTGAATATGACAGAGCCACTTTTTATTTTTTGTATCATGATTTTAGCATCGACCAGACCCGTTGTCACAGTGGCTCAAAATGCAGTTTTAAGCTTATCAAAATTCACTTCGTATTTATTTTCAAAAGTTATTCCTGTGGATCAAAAAATAATTCAGTTTTATTGCCTGATATTTTTTGGGCCCTTGTTAGGATCGTTGATCACAGAACCTGCTGCGATCACATTAGTTGCGCTGTTATTGTATCGTATGTTGGATTCAAAAATTTCTGAAAATTTTCTATACGCAATGCTGGCCTTATTGTTTGTGAATATTTCAGTGGGTGGTGGGCTTACGCACTTTGCAGCGCCACCTATTTTAATTGTGGCTTCAAAATGGGGCTGGGGCCTTAAAGATGTATTTATCAATTTGGGTGAACCGGTTTTGTTGGCTGTATTTTTAAATACGACTTTATTTACGTATGTATTCAGAAAAAAAATTATTTCTGAATTAAATCCACTGCAGGCTGATTCATACCCGATGCCTGTATGGGTTATTGCTTCGCACATACTATTTTTAATTTTAATTGTATTAAATAGTCACCACACGCAAGTTTTTATGGGCTTGTTTCTAATTTTTATCGGATTAACATCCGTTACAAAAAATTATCAAGACGGTTTGAAATTCAAAGAAGGTCTGCTGGTTGCATTTTTCTTAGCGGGTCTGATTGTGTTCGGCCCTTTTCAACGTTGGTGGCTTGAGCCAATATTGACTGCAATCAGTGAAAAAGCACTTTACTTTGCATCCACAGCTTTGACAGCGGTTACTGACAACGCCGCTTTGACATATTTGGGGTCTCAGGTTCCAACTCTGTCAGAGGTTTCTAAGTGGGCATTAGTCTCTGGAGCAATTTCGGGTGGGGGGCTGTCAATTTTAGCAAATGCACCGAACCCGGCAGGGTTTTCAATATTAAGTTCAAAATTTTCAGGACAAACTTTAAATGCGTTTAAATTATTTTTGGCAGCTTTGCCGATGACTGTAGTTGTGATGATTTGTTTTCTGTTGATCGGTAAATTCTAAACTTGATATTTCATCAAAAATAAAAAATTGAATTTATGTTTTTCAAATAAAAAAGGCTGGATAAATCCAGCCTTTCGCTTTTTTCGAAAGAATTCGAAAAAACAGAAACTAGTGAGTAGCTTCTACTTTTTTCTCTTCAGTTTTTTTAGCTTTTTTCATTTTCTTAACAGCTTTTTTCTCTTCTTTTTTCATTTCAGTTGCTGCTACTGGAGCAGCAGTTGTTGCAGCAGCTGCAGGTGCAGTTGCAGGCTCATTAGCGTTAGCTACGAATGCGAAAGCGATAGTTGCTAAAAGAGTTACTAATTTCATGGGATTCTCCTTGGTTTATTTTGAACTTTAAATCATCTGCACCATGCAGATTTTTTTAAGCTCTTATTTGTTGAGATCAGATTAGCAAACAGTTATTTAAATCACATTAAAGACAGATTAAAGTTTTTTAATCTGAATGAATATTATCAAATTCAACTGAAAATAGGCAGCCTTGCGTTATCTGACTGTCTAAATTAATGACAGTTTTATGAAGACTTGCGATTTTTTGTGCTATAGCCAGACCTAAGCCAAAGCCCTGCGATTTACTGCTGGTGTCGGCGCGGCTAAATCTTTTAAATAAGTGTTGTCGCATGTGCTCAGTGATTCCAGGGCCGAAATCTTGGACGCTGAATTTAGTCTTATTTTTTTGCCAGTCAACATTGATCAATATCGAACTGTTTTCAGATGAATATTTGATCGCATTTTCGGTCAGGTTCATAAATAAATTTGTCAGCAGATCGTATTCGCCGCGAATTTTTTGTCGTTCGGCTGTTTCAGTGATATCAAATTTAATATGAATATTTTTAGCAGCGGACAATTTTTTTAATTTTGAAATTATATCCAGTACAATTTCGTCTAAATAAATTTCAGAAAATGATAATTCAGAAACGCCAGAATCAATTCGCGCCAGCAATAACATGTCTTTGATAATTTTAGTTAAATGATCAATTTCTTGTAGGCCGCTGTCGATAAAGCTGTTTGTGGGTTCGGCTTTTTTCTGCAGTTCAAATTCGCCTTTTAAAATGGTCAATGGAGTCAGTAACTGATGTGACGCATCGGCGATGAATTTTTCTTGCGAGGCAAAAGCGTTTTCAATGCGTTCAAGCATCAGATTTAAAGCTTCGGCTAATTTTTTTATTTCGTCTTGGGTTGATGGTAATGGCAAACGTTCGCTTAATTGCTGGACCCCAATTTTTTCTAAGCGAACAATCATTTGTTGGAATGGGTTTAGTGCACGTGAAGCAACAAACAGACCTGCGATTAATGCAACAATCAATACACCGGGCAATCCAAAAATCAGAATTAATTTAATTTGTTCTAGCTGCGTTTCAAAGGTGACCATAGGTACAGCGACTTGTAAATACAGGCGTGGCGATTTATCAATATCAACAGGAAAAGTAATAAGGCGGTATGAGCCAGCCTCGGCGTTTGGTATTTGATCAGAATCACTGATGGTTTCATAATACGAATCTGATCCGGCGGAAATTTCTTTCAAGGCTTTTTCATAATCGGGCGAAAAAGAATTGAATTTACCAGATTGGATTAAAATTTTCCCTGAAGAATTTCTAAGTAATATAAGTGCTGTCCCAGAGGGGAACGGAAATATTTTACCTTCATCGACCTTCAGGGGATTTGAAAAAATATCATCCAGTTGACCCATTTCTAAAGTTTGCGAAACGTCGATCGAATAATTATAAAGCGCATTATCAAAATCGAGCATCAGTGATTTATTTAAAAAATAGTAAGCAAATATTGAAAATATCAACGTCGTTGTTCCGAAAATAAAAACAAACAGTAATGTTAATCGTGAACGTAAGGATAATTTATTAGTGACTGTCTTTAAGAACATAGCCCACGCCAACGACAGTTTGAATTAATTTTTTTGAAAACGGAGAGTCCACTTTTTTTCGGAGCAAATTAATGTACACATCAATGACGTTACTTTCAGAATCAAAATCAATATCCCAAACGTGTTCAGCAATCGATGTGCGGCCCAGCGGACGTTCTGGGTTTCGCATGAAATATTCAAGCAATGAAAACTCTTTGCTGGTTAATGTGATTTCCTGTTGTTCACGCGTGACTTTGCGTTGGACTAAGTCGACCTCAAGGTCTGAATATTTTAAAATCGAATTCGAGGAATTTTTATTTGAATTTCGGCGCAACAACGCACGGACTCTGGCCAGTAGCTCATCAAACGAAAAAGGCTTAGTCATATAATCGTCAGCTCCCGAATCCAGACCGTTTACTTTGTCTTTGGTTGAAGACAGGGCTGTTAACATTAAAATTGGACCCGTGAAACCATCGCGACGTAGATGTCTGGCGGTATCGATACCGCTTTGTCCGGGTAACATTAAATCCAAAATTATCAGATCGTATTCGGAGCTGGCTACAAAAGATTCAGCCGACGGGCCGCTTTCAGCAATGTCTGCCGAATAACCGACCTCAGAAAAACCTTTTTTTAGAAACTGCGATGTTTTGGCTTGGTCTTCGACAATTAAAATACGCATAGTTGATTTACACATCCTGTAAACGTTGTTTACTGTATCTTAGATTTATAAAATTCAGTGTCAATGCGGATTCATTATGTTAATAATTTCAAATGCAAAATATAAAGCTTACTCAGACTGTTCAAAAAGGTGGCTGCGCGGCAAAAGTCGCAGCCTCGGAATTGAAAAAAATATTAAACGCTGTGACATTTCCAAAAAATCACGCTGAAGTTCTTGTCGACGGTTCAACGATGGACGACGCCGGTGTTTATAAAATTAATTCAGAGCTGGCGATGGTGCAGACGTTGGATTTCTTTACTCCGATTGTTGATTCGCCCTATGAATTTGGTCAAATCGCTGCCGCCAATGCTTTAAGTGATGTGTACGCCA
>CANBND010000073.1 GCA_947370945.1 Pseudobdellovibrionaceae bacterium
GCCAATTCTAAGACCACATTCATATTGCTTTCAGAGGCGATTTCAATATTTTGACTTTGAATACCCAAACGTTTCGCGCGCGATGCTGTTTGCGAAACGCTTTCTTCGGCAGAAATATACAGAACTTTTTTTCCTTGTTGAGCCAGTCCGCCAGATAATTGCAGAAGCAGCGTACTTTTGCCGATGCCGGGGGCTCCACCCAATAAAACAAAACTGGATTCAGCCAGTCCGCCACCCAAAACGCGATCTAATTCTTCGATACCGGTTCTGTATCGAATCAAATTGGCCTCGTTCAGTGTTTGGCCAAGCGCATGAGTTTGTAATTTTTCAGTCGATGAAACCCAGCCGCGTTTGTCAGTTTTCGACGCAGATTTGCCCAGATGACCATAGCCGCCGTGGTCTTCGACAAAAGTTTCTTCGACGTAAGAATTCCATGCGTTGCAATCAGAGCATTTGCCTTCCCAACGAGAACGCTGAGCGCCGCAGGTTTGACAGACATAAATCGTTTTATTTTTTGCTTTTGCCATGTTTCAGAGGTTAACATATTTCTATTAAATATTAAATTAAAAAGGTTCAACATCTGTGAAATATTTCTGCATCATTTATTTTTTGAGTACAATTTTTTTAAATGCGATTTCGATGGGCGCAAGTGCCACTTCAACGATTGACGAAAAAAAAACAGTATCATTTAAAGAATTTAAAACCGCAAATAATCAAATTGCTCTTGCTTTGGAAAAATCTAAAAAAAGTCCTCAAGAAGCTCTCGCGCTCATTCAAAAATGGGAACCTACAGATTCAAATTTAAAATCATATAAAATTTTTTGGACTGTCTTGTGGCAAGATGATTTTCCAGCTCAAAAAGCGTTGTATGAAAATTTCAAAAAAGAAAAAAAATATATTCGTCTGCGGATTGAATTGCTGAAAAGTCTACTGCAAGAAAAAGGCGATAAAAAAAATGATTTTTTAATTAAAGAATCGCGTTTAATTTTAAAACAAATGCGCGGAACATCTGAGGGGGAATTATTTGAAGCTGCCTATTTAAAATGGCTTGGTGAAAATAAATTATATTCAGAAATTTGCTCTGGCGAACGACATCGTTGGATCTCGGAGCCGGAAATTGATTTCGTTCAGATGTCGTCAGGCATTGAAAAATGCCCCTTAAAATTTGAAGATTTTTTAACACGCTTACGTAGACTGATTTTTGCAGCCAAAGAATTTCAAGCACAACGTGAAATTGAAATTTTCACAAAAAATACAAATGAAGTTTTAAAACTTGAAGAATGGCAAAAGGTCTATGTTCAAGCTATTTTTGATTCTAACGTGGGCGATCCCGTCAAAGCTTTTGGAAGTTTGGCGAAATTTGAAAAAGAAATCTTAGATTCTGATTATGATGACAATTATTTTTATATTGCTCAACGTGCCGGTGAATTGAAAAAAGCTGAAGATGTCATTGTTCAAATTATTCAGAAGGCCAACGCAAAAAAGAAAAATGAATTGCGTTTTCAACGTGGATTTTTATTTTATCAAACAAAACAATATGCAAAAGCCTTTGAAATTTTTGACAAAATTTACAAAGCACATCCTTCAAAAAATAAAAAACGAAAAAATAAAGATTTTGATCAAATTGCGTGGTTGCGCGCTTGGGTTTTATTCTTGGATCAGAAATACAGTGAATCATTAAAGGCTTTGAGTGAAACAAAATCATTTTCAAATGATACGGCTCGGTTGAATTATTGGATCGCGATGAATCAAGTCAAGCTGGGCGATTCTTCATCGGCACAAAGTATTTTTAAAAAATTGGCCGATCCTATATTAGAACAAAAAAGTTTTTCGTTTTATAATTTATTAGGATGGCTGCGTTTTCAAGATTACAAAATTCAATATAAAGCTCAATTTAAAAATAGCGATGTGATTAAAAATTTAATTTCTGTAACTAAAATGCCAAACAGTATGTTTCCGACACCAGATGATCAATTTACAAGGTCACAGTTGTTGCAACAGTATAATGAATTAACCAATGAAGCATTTACGACTGACGAAGGTGATATTCAGGTGGTTAATACTGAAAACCAAGTTTTAAATTCAGATGATTTACAAGGAATTTTGGTCGGCACAAAAACAGAATTTCAAAATCAAATTTATTGGGCGCAAATGCTGACTGATTCGGGACAATCTGATTATGCAAAGTGGCACCTTTTTGAATTAGAAAAAAATATCAAAGACAGAAAAAATTCAGATATTTTGGCGCAATTTTATTTAGAACATCAATTTTATTATCGATCGTTGTCTTTACAACAAAGATTTCAGACCACATCAAATACAGTTTCATATAAAAACGATTCTGTGTATTGGGGATCTGTATATCCAGAAACATATAAAACGGATGTTACAAAATTTTCTGATCTTCGAAAAATTGATCCTTATTTAATTTGGTCGATCATGCGCGCGGAAACTCAATATAAATCCGATGCGATTTCGCCGGTGGGTGCTATCGGACTTATGCAATTTATGCCGTACACAGCGCAAAAAATTGGATTGCTGTTAAATCAAAAAATACAAAATGAAGAATTATATATTCCTGTAAAATCGATTGAATACGGCGCAGCTTATCTTAAAAAATTATCACTGGAATTAGATTATCAAAAGCCGCTGATTGCAGCTTCGTACAATGGTGGCCCGCACAGGGTTAAGCAATGGCTGAAAAATTTAGGACAGCTGGATTATGATATTTTTATCGAACATATTCCATTTGCTGAAACACGAACATATACAAAGAGAGTATTAACATACAGATCAATGTACGAGAAGATTTATAACGGAAATTTAAATTACGATAAAATGAAATATTTGATCGAAAAAATTCCCTTCGCTGCACCTGAAAAATTCAAGCTGAGCGAAGAATGGGATATTGATCTAAACGTTAAGCCTAAACGTTAAATTTAAAAAATAATATATCGCCGTCTTTGACGATATACGTTTTTCCTTCTGATCTGTATTTGCCGGCTTCTTTGACGGCAGCTTCAGATTTCAAAGAAAATAATTCTTCACAGTGATACGCTTCGGCGCGAATAAAACCTTTTTCGAAATCTGTATGAATCACGCCCGCTGCTTGTGGTGCGCTTGATCCCACTTTGATTGTCCATGCACGAACTTCCTTTTCGCCAGCTGTGAAATATGTCGCAAGACCCAGTAATGCATAAGCTTCGCGAATCAAACGATTTAATCCCGGTTCAGTGGCGTTCATGCTGGATAAAAATTCAATGCGTTCTTCTGGAGCCAACTGTGCAATTTCAGCTTCCATCGCAGAACATATGGTAATGGTTTTATTATTTTCTTCAGACGCACGTTTTTCAACGGCTTTGACCCAGTCATTTCCGCCAGCCGCGAAATCAGTATCTGAAACATTACAAGCGTAAAGAACTGGTTTTGAAGTTAACAAATGCATATCAAGTGCAAACGGTGCTTCAAGTTCATTTAAGACAACAGAACGTGCAGGGCGGCCTTGTCCCAAGGCTTGATGAATTCTTTGAGTCACATCAAGTTCCATTTTGACTTTTGAATCCGATGAGCCCTTCGCTAATTTTTCAACGCGCTTTAATTTTTTTTCAGCGGTGTCGTAATCAGCCAACATTAATTCAGTATTAATAATATCCATATCGCGAAGCGGATCAACGCTGCCAGCAACGTGGATCACATTGGGGTCATCAAAACAACGAACCACGTGAACGATGGCATCAGTTTGTTTGATGTGACCTAAAAATTGATTCCCTAAGCCTTCACCCTGTGAAGCACCTTTAACGATTCCGGCGATGTCGACAAATTCAATTGTTGTTGGAACAACTGATTGTGGTTTTACAAATTGAGTAATTTGATCCAAGCGAATATCTGGAACAGTCACGACACCCACGTTTGGGTCGATCGTGCAAAACGGATAATTGGCAGCTTCAGCTTTGCCTGAAGTGATCGCATTAAATAATGTTGATTTACCAACGTTCGGAAGACCGACGATACCGACTTGAAGTGCCATTGAAATATCCTTTTGTTAAGGCTTGAAATATAGGGATTTTGAGGGGCTCTGTCTAGATTATTCATAGGGGTTGATTATTATGACAAGTTGTGATAAGTTAATGGATAGGTATGAGTAGTTTAATATATACAGATCACGCAGTTCAGAGAATGGAACAAAGAAAAATCACCCATGATTTGATTATTGATCTTTTGGCGTCACCGGATGGGCGCATTAAGCAGACCATGGACAAAGAAATTATTTATAAAAAAATTAAAAATAGGAGCGATAATTTAATTGCAGTTGTTATCGTTGGTAAAAAAGAAATATTAACTGTAATGAATTTTTTTGAAATAAAATTATAAAGCAAAGCTATAAAGCTTAATAAAGTGGAGTAAAATATGAAGGTCTTTCATCGCCCAGAATTAGATTATTTAAGTCTTGATTTTTCATCCGAGCCTGAAGCGAAGACTTCGTACGAAAATGGGATCATTGTTCGCTATGATAAAAAAGGTCACGTTGTCGGCATTGACATCACAGATTCAATGAATTTCTTTTTATCGAACGACACAGTCGACATGAAACAGGCCGTTCGAATTTTAGGTTTTTCTGAATCAACGATGCGTAGATTAATAAAAAATAAAAAAATTAAATTCACGAAGCCTAATGGCAAAGATTATCAATTTAAAAAATCTGATCTCATTTTATTTAAAAAAGCAGGATGAGGTCTCGCGAGATGCCAACAATTTTTATTTTTTTAGGAGCATGTCTTTCAATCGATATACGTCAAATTTTGTCGTATATTAATTTTGAAGGCTGATCGTAGTTTTAAAAAAAAACTGAACACCGTTCCAGAAAAAAAATGTGAAAACTAAAACTGAACAGGTTTATTAAATTTGGTCGAAGCAATGCTGTGGCCGTCAAAAATAAAGCTTGCGGCGGCATCGCAGGCGGCATCTAGGTATGTGCCTAAATTTTCAAGCTCGTTTTTCGGAAAATTTCCTAAAACATAATCGCCAATATCAAAGCCCGGATGATCGGGACGGCCAACGCCTAATTTTAAGCGGGCATAATCAGCAGCACCAAAAAGTTCAGAAATATTTCGAACACCATTTTGACCGCCGTGCCCGCGGTTGAAATGAACTTTCATCGAACCAAAGGGTTGATCGATATCGTCATGAATCACTAAAATTTTTGAGCGCTCAATTTTATAAAAATTCATAAGTTGAACGACCGATTCGCCCGATTTATTCATATAGGTTTGTGGCTTGGCTAATAAAATTTCTTCAGTTTTTTTTCCATCAACGGAAGTGATTTTAAATTTTTTTGTCAGCGCTTTGTGTTCTTCACGGTAATCGGAATCTGTGGCGCCACTGCCGCTGGAGCGCAGCCAATGATCGCACGTTAAAAAACCAATGTTGTGTCGATTCATTTGATATTTTGCGCCGGGGTTACCAAGGCCTACGATTAAAAACATTGTTGCCTCATTTGATTCGAGTTCATTAAGTGGTTAACCATACTTCGAATTTAGCCGATAAATCCGAAGTATATCAAGAGATATTGTAAATGTCTGATATGACTTAAAATTTTATTTATTCACACAGAACTTGTTCGGGTACGACCTTTAATCCAATCAGATAATCGCGATCAATATCTAATTTTAATTTCTGAGACTTGCATCGTTCAATCAAAATAGTCATGACGCGAACAAGGTTATCTTCGGTTTTTTGAGCCGCTTGCGGATTGACTAAAAGTGAATGAACCATCAACTGTTCGAATTGATCTTTGTTTTTGTACAGATTTAAAAGTTTTGAATATGTTCGGGGACTGATGTGAGTCAGATTCTCAACGTATTTTTTCTTAGCAAATTCAGATTCAAAAATTAAGCCCGCATCGTTATCGATCAACATCATTTCTTTGACTAAGACGGCATTTTTTAATTTCATTTCTGCTTTTTGTGATTCTAAAATTTTATCATTTTCGTCATAATCGGCTTTGTTTTTTTTAAGTTCATTATTTTCTGTATAATACCAAGCTTGTTGATAGGCGATATTACCAAAGCGGTCAGATTGGTTTAATATCGTATCCATGACAATCAAGTCAGAAAGATCTTTCATTTGAACAGCAGTTTGAGTCGCCTTTAAATTTTTAAATTTATCTTTACCTAAAATATCAAAAATATTTTGTACAGAGAAAACATTTTTATATTCGGGTGTCTGATTTAAATTATTCAGATCCGGAAAGTTATCAAGTTCAGAGTAAATGAAATCACCTTTTGTTTTTTCAACAATCACACCGACGGCGACACCGCGATCTTCGTCAACAAACCCACGGCGCAATTTTGAATCTGTCGATTTATATCGCGCTTGCAAGTTAATCCAGCTTTGATAAATTAATTTTGATGTCGGCATTGTCAAAGTTTTCATATCTGAAATAGCATTTTCTGCAATTTGTTGATGAATTTTTGAATCGAAAGTTTTAAGTATGCTGACGGGGACTCGGCCCGCATCCAGTGTTCGTGACATGTGGTAATATGTTAAATTTGACTGCGCATAAGTTAAATCCATTGTGTGTTTAAATTTACCATAGGATTTTAAATCGACTTCATTTTTTGAATCAGCTGGTTTTTTTGAAATGCAAAAACGCTGATTAAAATCATTCAGTGACAGGTTTAAGCTGTTATCAAAAACTTTGATCCCCGCTGACGAGCTGGTTAATTTTGGACACAGGCCCATAGTTTCTAAATTCAGTGCGCACAGTTTTTTTTCTTTTTCTAAATCTTTGTCTGAATAGTCTGATATATTTTGGTGGCTAGTTGAGTAACACGATTGGGTGGGGCTGAGGTCAGTTCTAATGGCTTGATCGATCTGTTTAAGGTCAACGGCGAGCGATAAGTTGCTGAAGACTGATAAAACAATAAGTAAAGATTTTTTCATAAGCAGGAAGCTGCAATTTATTGACCGCTTTAAAGTTTATAAGCTTGAGCTGAGCAAGTGAGGCTGACTATTCGTTTTACACTCAGACATTCACGGGTATTTTTAGAGGGTTACTTTTATGATTTACTTTGACCTTGAAATTACATTCGCCGTCAGTGCCCGTAAGCGATGTTCAGATTGATGCCCATCAGAAATCAACAAACAAGAAACACCCAGCGCTTGAGCAACTTCAAAATCGTGATCGGTATCGCCTATGAGAATTGTTTGCTTTACGCTTATTCCTGAATGGGAAATCAATTCGTGGCCGCGTGCAATTTTACTTGAGGCATAGAAATCGTTGATTCCAAATCGATGATGAAAATGATTTGTTAATTCGAAGTGATCTGTCATTTCATGCAAATGATTTTGTTCTGCGGCTGATAATATCGATTGTGTTTTTATTTTTTTAATTTCTGATAATAAATCAGAAATATCATCAAATAAATTCGCGGTTTTTGCGCGTTTATGATTGTATTCGTCTATGAAGCGTTCGCATAATTTTTCAAAAGATAGTTTTTGTAAATCAAAGCCGACTTTTTCATAGTACGATCGAATCGGAAAGCCAAAAAGTTCTTTGTATTCATCGATGCTTTTTGTCGGTAAATTATTTTCAGCCAACATCACATTTAATGAATCCACTGCGATATCGACATCATTCATCAGTGTACCGTTCCAGTCCCAGATGATGTGGTCGAAATTTTCGGTGTGGCTGATAATTTTTTGATTGAATGTTTGAATCATTTTTAAAACCTAACAGAATGAGGGACTTTTATAAAATGAAAAAAGAGAATCTTTTGATTCGCAGAATTTCTTTCAACGGCTTAGTGTAAAAAAACTAGACAGCCTTTTCTCTTCAATTCAATTTTAAACACTTTTTACATTGCTATTCACTTGCTATGATTAAATTGTTCAAAAAGTAACAAAAAACAAAGGAGTTTTTATGAAATCTGTAATCGTATTTATGTCCGCGATCTGGATGTTTTCAAGTTTGACACAGGCAACAGTAATGACCTTAAATTGTCTGACTGAAAAAGGAACTGAGCTGAATCTGACCTACGACAATTGGTCGACGGCGACAAATAAACCCGAACTATTCAGTCTTAAAATTGCGGGCAAAGATTTTACGTCGGAAGCCATGCAAAGTTTTGGCACTACCGGTGGCCGATCAAATTTTAATTTGAGGAATTTTCCCAAGCCGAACATGACGACTCATTTTAATATTTATACGACAGGTGCATATACTGTCAGTGGTCAAGACTATGCAATAAAGTGCTCAATCGTTATTCCCGAAATTAAAAAAGTCGATAATTCATTTTAATGTAGAAAATAAAAAAAAGCGAATCTTGCGATTCGCTTTTTTCGTATCTATAGAAATAATTTAAATAATTATTTCTTAGCTGCTGGTGCTTTCGGAGCCGCTTTACCTGCTGCCGGAGCTTTCGCCGCCGCCGCTGGTGCTGCTTTGCCGCCTGCTGCTGGTGCTGCTGCCGCTGCGGCAACAACTGGAGCTGCAACAGCTTCGTCTTCGATTTCAACACAAGAAACAATTGTTAATTCAGGACGAGAAATAAATTTCAAGCCTTTGTCTAAGTTAACATCTGATACGTGGATAGAATCACCAACGTTTAGGTTTGTAACATCTAAAGTAATAAAATCAGGAATTGCTGTTGGTAAACATTCGATCTCAACTGTACGAGAAACAATTGTTAACATACCGCCTTCAGCCAAACCAATCGCTTTACCTTCGATTTTGATCTCGACAGAAACGCGAACGTCTTTTGTTAAGTCTAATGAAAACAAATCAACGTGCACTGGACGGCGAGTTAATGGGTTTACAGTTACTTCTTTGAATAATGCAACGATGCCATTGGCTTTAGTTACATTTGTAGATTTTAAATTTAATAAAGCATTTTCAAATGCGCGAGATTTATATTTAACAACGTCATTTTCGTGGATTGAAACGTTGATGGGTTCAACAGATCCGTAAATAACAGCAGGAATCATTTTGCCAACACGTAGAGCACGTGAATTTGCTCGTCCTGTTTCGCGTGATTCAACATTTAATTCAATTCTTTGTTTCATAATGCTTACTTTCTTTTGTGAGTTTTTAAAACTCTGTTTTAAAAAATCAGAGCCCTATGCTCTGATTCAATATAATATCTAATCAAATAACGAACTGACAGAATCGTGATCATGAATTCTGCGAATCGCTTCGGCCAAAACCGGAGCAATGCTGATCACTTGAATTTTTTTAGAATTCAAAGCCAAATCAGATAAAGGAATTGTGTCGGTCACAAAAACTTTTTCGATCGGGCTGTCGATCAGACGCTGAATGGCAGGTCCTGATAAAACAGGATGAGTTGCAATTGCGAACACTTGTTTTGCCCCATTTTTTAACAGGCTGTCAACTGCTTGTGTCAGTGTCCCAGCCGTATCAATCATATCATCAACAATGACAGCAATTTTACCTGCCACATCGCCGATTAAGTGCATCGCTTTGGCTTCGTTTGGGGCAGATCTTCGTTTGTCGATGATGGCTAAACTCGAATTAATTCGTTTAGCAAAGGCTCGGGCGCGCTCGACGCCGCCGGCATCTGGGCTGACGGTGACGAATTGATCGCCTTCGCCAAATTGGTCTTTCCATGATTTGGCCAAAGTCGGTATTGCAAACAAGTGATCAAATGGACAATTGAAAAAGCCCTGAATTTGAGCAGCATGAAGATCAATCGAGACCACACGGTCGGCTCCGGCAGTTGTTAAAAGATCGGCCATGCATTTTGCCGAAATCGGAGCGCGTGGAGCGACTTTGCGATCTTGTCTGGCATAGCCATAATAAGGAATGACTGCGGTGACTGAAGCCGATGAGGCACGCTTGAGCGCATCCAAAATAATAAATAATTCCATGTAACTTTGGTTCACAGGAGGACACGTGCTTTGAATAACGAACACGTGTTTTCCGCGAACGCTTTCTTTGATTTCGACTTGGATTTCTCCGTCAGAAAAAGAATTCACTTGGCTTTGTCCGAAGGGAACACCCATCAATTCGCAAACTTGTTTGGCTAAGGCAATATTTGTGTTGCCTGCAAAAATTTTAAAATTATTCGGATCATGTGAGGAACTAGAATTTTTTAAATTTCGAGAAAGATTTGGTGTCATGAAAAATCCTCTGGGTTGATTATAATTTATTTAGCTTAAAGTTTTTAAAAATTGTTCTAAAGCAACTGCACGATGAGATTTTTGAATTTTATAACCAGGTCCGAGGTCGGCCAATGTTTTTGTTTCACCGTCGGGAACAAAGACGGGATCATAGCCAAAACCCAACAGGCCCGAAGGTTTTTGTGCGATCGTTCCCTTCAATTCACCTTCGAAAATAAATTCTGTGCCTTCGGGATTATAAATCACTAATACACATTTAAACTGCGCCGTACGCGGTGAAACATTTCGGATTTGCATCATCTTTAAAAGTTTTGCGACATTTTCAGAATCACGGGCGTGTGGTCCGGCGTAGCGGGCTGAATGCACTCCGGGTAGGTTGTTTAAGCCCGTGACTTCAAGACCAGAATCATCAGCAATGATCCAAACATTGGGCTTCATCGCCTTTAATGATTTGGCTTTGATGCGAGCGTTGGCGACAAAAGTTTCGCCATTTTCTGGCATCGGAGAAAAATTTTTCAGATCAGCTTGCGAAAAAATTTGTGAATCGGGATGCGTAGCCAAGATGGATTTTAATCCCAATTTGAATTCTTCAAGCTTTCCTTTGTTGGCAGTGGCGATCCAAATTTCCATATCAGTTAAACCAACGGAAAAAATTCACCAACAATTTTTTGTTGGTGTTTAAACAATTCATGACAACCTGTTTCTGCAACAGTCATTAAATCAAATAATTGCTGACGAGAAAATGTACCGTCTTCGGCTGTGCCTTGAACTTCAATAAATTCATTTTTATTGTTCATTACAAAATTCATGTCCGTTGAAATATCAGAATCTTCTTCGTAATTTAAATCTAATAACGGCGTTAAAATACCGTTGTGTTCATGAAGCCCAACCGATATTGCAGAAACATAATGTTTTAAAGCCAGTGATTTAATTTCGCCCAGTGCGTGTAATTTTTTAAGCGCTAAGGCTAAAGCGACAAAGCCGCCAGTCACTGCGGCGGTGCGTGTTCCGCCATCGGCTTGAATGACATCGCAATCAATGATGATTTGTTTTTCGTTCAATGATTTGAGATCAACACATGATCGTAGGCTGCGACCAATAAGTCTTGAAATTTCTTGGGTGCGCCCACCTGTTGCTGATTTTTCACGTTTGATTCGTGTGTGCGTTGATCTTGGCAACATTCCATATTCAGCAGTGACCCAACCAGCACCCGTATTTTGCAACCACGACGGGCCTTTGGATTCAAACGTGGCTGTACAAAGAACTTTCGTATTACCGAATTCGACCATGGCAGAACCTTCGGCGTAATCAGAAATATTTGGAGTAATTTTGACAGTTCTTAATTGATTTGATGTGCGTTTGTCGGAACGAATGAAAGACTGTGAATTTTCTTTTGGATTTTGCATGAAGGTATTCTCGATTTTAATTTAAGAATTGTCATTCAATTACTGGACGGATTTTTTGTAATCCAAGACAGCATTGACGATGGTTTCAGCAATTTGAGTTTGATAGGCTTCCGTTTTTAGTTTTTCAGCTTCGACGGGGTTTGTTAAGAAGCCAATTTCAATTAATACGGATGGAAAACTGGTTTTTTCGATCACATAAAAACCAGATCTGCGCATTATGGATGGGCTCAAGCTCCATTGGGCTTGCAATTTTTCAGAAAACAAATGGCTGTGCTTTGTTTTTCCGATGGATTCAAGATCTTCGACAATCGAATCGATGGCCATTTTTGATTTTATTTTTTGTTCGGGTTGAAAATAAACTTCCATACCTGTGACTTGATTTGAAATCGAAGAATTCGCATGCAGACTCAGGTATAAATCGGGATCTACATTTTTAATGCGATCATCTAAAGATACATACTTATTTTGTGATCGGGTCAACTGGACTTCAATTTCGGACTGAGTTGTGCTGATGAGTGTTTGTATTTTTTTTGCTAAACTAAGAACTAAATCGGATTCTTTGGTTTTATGGCTAACAGCGCCCGCATCGTTTCCGCCATGCCCAGGATCAATCATCAAATGAAATTTTTTTTCTTGTGCAGATAAAGTTATTTGTAATTGAAATAAAAGTAAAAAAATAAAAGATTTCATCACATATATTTTGGCCGATTTTTTGTTGAAAGAGAAAAAAAAAGACGGCTAGGCTTGTTGGGGGGGGAGTCAAGCTAACCGCCATGGGGGGTACAAATATATAAAGCAAGACTTTCGCCAAGTTCTATTGCGATTTAATCAGATTTGGACTGCCCAAGTATTTTACAGTGACGCAAAATGGTCGTATGAAAATAACAATCAAAAAAACCATCATGTTAATAACGTTGGCCGTTTTGTCACAACCGCTTTTTGCTGCGATTCCCAATCAGCAGACAATCAGTCCCGAAATTATTCGCGGCGGACGACCGTCGAATGCAGATCTGGATCAGTTAAAATCACAAGGCTATAAAACCATTATCAATTTTGAAAATGATGCTGCGGTGGTTGCAACAGAAAAAGCTTACGCTGAAAAATTAGGTTTCAAATTTGTGTCGCGTCCGATGGATCCGTGGTCAACGCCTAATGATGTGCAAATGAATGAAGTTTTAAAATTAATGTCTGATACAAAAAACCAGCCGCTATTTATACATTGCCAACATGGCCGCGATCGTACGGGTTTAGTTTCGGCAGTTTACAGAGTATTAAATCAAAAATGGACTCAGACAAATGCGCATGACGAAATGTTAGCGCTGGGTTTTAGAAAAATTTTCTCGAATATGGACAAATATTTTTGGTCGAAGACCAAGTAAGGAATTTTTGTGAACAAAAAAATCGTATTATTTTTATCAACAGTCATTTTATTAACGCATTCAAATGTGACGTTTGCCG
>CANBND010000074.1 GCA_947370945.1 Pseudobdellovibrionaceae bacterium
TGAAATTAAATATATTATTCCCGCACTTAAAATCTGACGAAATTCCAGTTATTGATATTGGCAAACATTGTCAAAAGCCAAATCCATGTGTTTTTTTTGACAAATGTTTTTCAGAAAAAAATATTCCAACAGATAGCATTTTTAATATCCCCACATTGAACGATAAAAAGTGGGATCTGTATGAAAAACGAATGATTGATATTTTTGATCCACGTTTGCTTGAAACAGATGATCTCAATGAAAAGCAAAAAATATTTCTGAATGTTCAAAAAACAAAAAAACGATTTGTGAATTCTATTGAGGTTAAAAAGTCTTTAGAATCATGGAAGTTTCCATTGATTTTTTTAGATTTTGAAACAATCAGTTATGCCATTCCTAAATTTGAGAGTTCCAGACCATTTCAGCAAATTCCATTTCAATTCAGTATTCATGTTTTGAATTCGAAAGATGATATTGAAACTGAACACTTCGAATTTTTAGATGATAAAAATTTTGATCCCAGACTGGCATTAGCACAAAAACTAGTTGAAATTTTTAAACAATTTCCCAGCACCAGTTCAGTCGTAGCTTATTATTCAAAATTCGAAGCAGGATGTTTGCAGGATTTAGCTGATTTTTTCTCGCAATACTCAGAAGACTTAATTCAAATCAAAGATCGTCTTGTGGATCCTTTGCCGATTTTTCGTGAGCATATTTATGATCACAATTTTAAAGACAGCTTCAGTTTAAAAAATGTGGCTCCAGCGATTCTTGGTGCGGATGCTAGCTATAATGGTCTTGATATCGCGGACGGTGGCGCTGCGCAGAGATCGTATATAAAGCTGATCAACTCAAATACATCAGCTGTCGAAAAAGAACAAATTCATAAAAACTTATTACAATACTGTAAAAAAGACACCGAAGTTTTGGTCCATCTTGTGAAGTGGCTTTACAAAATTTAAGATCCAGATTAGCTTCGTTCAAATTTTAAAAGATGTGCAAATTTATTTGCTTAAATGAACGATCAAAAGGGGAGATTTTTGATGAAAGTTTTTATTGTTTCAGTATTGGCAGTGGTCAGTTTAATGGGTTGTTCACAAGGCGGCAGTGATGGTCAGAAATTGGTTAAAGATCCAAGCGCTCCTACGAAGCCCGCAGGTCAGGATCCATCGTGTTTGTTTACATTTAATCAGGGCCCTCAGGCTCCAGCGACATTATTACCGCAGCAATATGAGAAAACCTTTTTTGGCAAAACGATCGACAAGAACAGATGGTTGCCATTAATGAATGTCAGTGGTTCAGAAACAGTTCGTTTCGCAGAGTTAACGGGTGTTCGTTTTTACAAAACCAGTTATTTTTCAACAACAGATTCGTGTGCATATACAAATTCTTTACCTGATGCTCCGTCTGAAATTCGTTCAGTTTTTGATGCCATTGGAAAAAATCTATTAGGCCTGTATTTACCCAAAAATTATAAAAACTTATCAACAGTCGCTTCTGAAGCAGCTATTCAGGTGCGCGTGGATTCTGATCGCTGGACACTAACACATGAATACACACATCATTTATTCCGTACTGCAATTTCAGATTTAGCAGGAGCTTCGGACGAAGAAATCCGATCGAACGTGAATACAAATCTAAGTAATTATGATGCAAAATTTAAAAATGCCACATCAACAGCTGATATTAAATCATACACTGAAGCCGCTGAATTTTTAAATTTAGCCAATATTAATATTGTTGAATTTTTAAAGCGATTTTCTTTAGAAGAAATGACGATCGAATCAATGCTGGCAGAAAA
The DNA here is from genome assembly GCA_947370945.1 of Pseudobdellovibrionaceae bacterium. Classification (GTDB taxonomy): domain Bacteria; phylum Bdellovibrionota; class Bdellovibrionia; order Bdellovibrionales; family Bdellovibrionaceae; genus Pseudobdellovibrio. Next base: position 1,781 of record CANBND010000074.1, read on the forward strand.
ATATGATACGTCCGAATTTAAATTGGTTTCCGCTGATCAACGTTTGAATGGTGCGTATTATGTTGTGTCTTCAGCAAAAAAAGCGCGTGAATTGGTGACATCATTGTTTGCAGACATTGATAAAGCAAAAGCTGCATTAAGCTCATCGGCTGACCCTGCAGCACAATCTGCAGTTGTAAAATTAAATCAAAATACTGCGGCCTATGATACGTTATTTGCAGATATGTCGCGGTTAGAAATTCCGGCCCGTCAGTATATTCAAACACACAATTTAGATTCTGGCAGAACTGAATTGGCTGGGTTTAAAGCTTTGAAAAGCCATAAATCTGGAACATGTGCACATTCACAAGAGGCCGATAAGTTTTTTGACGAAATTATCAATCGCTAATTTCGCTTTTTGATCTTTATGTAAGCAAGTTCATCTATTGAACTTGCTTTTTTTTTGCAATTTTATTATAAAAGATTAACGTTTTTAACGAGTGTGGTGGTCATAGCTCAGTTGGTAGAGCACCGGATTGTGATTCCGGTTGTCGCGGGTTCAAGCCCCGTTGGTCACCCCAAATTTCTTTTCAAGAAATTTGGTAAAAGCAAATATCAGCAAATGTTCTAAGTACTTAAAATAACACAAAAAGAGTTTTGTCAGTCAGGTCTGAAAGATCGCGAAACGTCGCCAAATTTCATTGGTTTGCTATTTTCTTGCTACTTCGTTGCTACCAGAAGCGAAAGCTAATTTTCGCTCTGGAGAAAGCCCTCACACTCTGTTTTTTAACTAAAACGGAGGAAGTTATGAACGGTATCGTTCAATTTATCAGAAGTCTAATTTACGTTGCCATTATGCTTGGTGCCACTGGCACTTTGGTTGAGGCCACTGGCATTGTGGGCCGCGAGGCTGCCAAAGCTCACCAACACGGCGGAATGTCGTTTCGCTGGCTGAACCAGCAATTAATTGGTGGTAGCAAGTGAGTGCCGAACTTGATTTTGAAAAGCTACGAATTTTGGCCTACAAACTAAGGTGCCTTGGGTATCTTGTGGAAACCCAAGATCCAAATCATGTTCATCCTGTGGACTTCGACGAAGCACAGTATGGATTGGCGCTATTTCTGAATGAAATCACTGAGCAGATGGTAGAAATCTGCGAAAGTTCCGAAACAAAATAAAAGTGTTCGTTATTTTTTTAAAGCCCTGTTCGTAATTACGAACAGGGCTTTTTTTGCAAATGCTTATGTCATTATTTTGAATTATAAAAATATCGAGCGTTTTGAATATCAATTTGCCAGTTATATTTTTGAATAACATTAAGACCTAATACGATTTCAACATTTGGTATTTTACTCTTCAAATTTGATAAATCTAATGCGTAGACATTTATATTTTTAAGAGTTGTGCCGCCGAAAGCAATTTCATCCAGTTCATAGAGTCCAGCTTTCAATTTAGCATCATTTCCGTCAGTAACATCTATTTCTTTAATGAGCTTAAAATGCTCCGCATGCTCCTTTACAAAAGCAAGTGAAACGACAGTGCTTGCGGCTCCCGTATCAAAAATGGTCTCAACTTTCCTCTGAACTAAAGTCATTTCAAATCCAAAATGGCCGCCAGAGTCGTTTTTATAAATGTGCAATGGAAACGAATTTTCTAAATCAATTGAACTATCTAAATCCGTTATTTCATACTTATTAAAATCAATTTTAAAATTTTTATTAATAAAAAAATCATTGCCAATAATGCAATCAAAAGGAATTCGATCAGTTCTGCCGATGATTGCACCGGCTTTGTGCCAATCGCCCATATCTAAATCTATACTCACTAAATCGGTAATTTGGGAGCTATTGCTAATACCGCCGCCAATGGTTTCCCCAACCTTTGGAAGATCTTTAAGTATTGATTCTTTGAAAATTGTAAATCGAGCGCCCGTATCAATTAAACAGGAATATTCGAGGTTATTATGACCTAACTTAACTTTTGCGTTGATCAGCTCTATTTCATTTTCAAAAAGTACTTTTTTCGGTACGAACTGAAAACCGCCTGCAAATAGACTAGAGCTGTAAATAAAAAATAAAAATACTGTTAACTTTTTCATTGGGCTACCTCCTTATAAATGGTCGCAAGAGATCTTTAAAGCCCTAGGGTAATTGTTACAACTGCACCTTTCGAAGAATACATATTGTATACTTAAAAGTAGTTTTTTGGTATCTAGAGATACCATGAGTTCACTGAAGATTATTCAAACCCTTAAAAGGGATTTAAAAGCTAAGGGCATTATCTACAAAGATTTAGCATCGTATTTGAAGATGACTGAAGCCGGAGTGAAAAAGCTCCTTTCAAAAGACGACATTAGCTTTAATAAGCTGAAGCTACTGTGCGACCTTCTACAAATTTCGCCCAACGATCTCTTAAGCGCAGTAGATGAATTTGAAACTGAAACCCATACGTTCTCTGAAAAGCAGGTAAAATTCTTCTTAAACAATCATCACTATTTTCATTTTTTCATGAAACTCGCTTACGAGCAAAAAAATCCGAAGATCATTCAAGCAGAATATAAACTTTCCGCCAGATCGCTAAATATATACCTTAAAAAATTAGAAGAACTTGGATTAATCAAACGCCATCCTTTTGACCGAACACAAATCGTTGGTGGAATTCCATTGGCGGTGAAAACAAAAGGAACGGAGCTTGAGTCTTTAAAGTATGAGATCGTATTTGATCAGTTGCAAATCATGAAAGAAAAAAAGAGTGATGCCCTTAGCGGTGCTGGATTTTTTCTAACAGATACTGAAAAAGAAGAGTTTCATCAGAAACTTATTAACTTGGTCATTGATTTTTCATCTTCCTCTCGTTCCAATCGAAAAAAAGAAAATAAACTAGCAAAAGAATATAACTTCATGTCTTTTGTTAATGACGGCTCGATGTTTCATAAAATAATTGAAATAGATAATTAAAGAGATCCAGAAAGGTCATATTTAGAAAGTATCACTTTGGCCTTTTCAAAAACTTTCTGCTTTAGTTCGCTCGCATCGGCGTACTCTAAGCGTTGCCAGTGACCAAGATGTAATTTAGTCGAATGTGAGTCACTGAAAGGGCAAGTCAACATTACATCTGTTCCAACGGCGCGAGTGTATCCAAACTCGTAATAGACATTATGCCGTTGGCCTGCAAGGTCGCAGATAACTAAAGCAGCTTTTTCCAACCACGTTTCTATCGACGCAGAAATTCTATCTTGCGGAACGACACCTGGATCGTCGAACTTGTTAATAGTGGCAAGGCCGTTTGAAGCTTCGGAGATTGCCTCTTTAATAATTTCATAGCGATCTTGAGCCGCTTGTACAACTTCTGGTTTTTCTAATTTAGGATCTGGAAACCACATCATAACAGCCACGTCAGGTATTCCGTTTGCTTTGCGATCTTCTGGAGTTTTCAGAACAATGAACTGCGATTTTAGACGTAGTTCATGAACACGAGCGGACGCGATCTGACCTATCATTGCGAAGGCCTGTTCGCCATGACGGACAGCTGCCGCGCCACCAATAGTTTGCACACGTTGGATGGCGGTTGCACTAGCGGATCGACTAAACGAAAGAGCTAATTCATTTATTTTTGGTTCAACTAAGTTCCAAAACAAAGTTGCATCACGTCTGCCTGCCTGTCGAAACTGAAGGGCAAGTTCTTCCAGAGTCTTTTCAACGGCGCGAATAACCGCGCCTTCATAAGCTTTAGTAACTGCAATTACTTGCGTACCCGACCTCGCTAGGCCTCTGCGAGCATGGTCTGCTTGAACTTCCGCAATTTCACGAGTTGCGGCTTTTAGCTCTTCTGTTTGCCGATTGTTAAATATGGCTTGGACCATTTCATGTATCTGTTGTTCTACTTGGCTCATTGCAAACCTTACCAGAAGCCAGGGATGCTACCTTTAGGAGTAGCTTTCAATTCCGTCTGACATTCAACTTGTGGGCAGGTTTTTCCTTTATTAAGTTCGCTCAACCAAACAACATAGTCGTTTAAAGTTTTAGTCGTATATTCCTTGCGAATTTTTTCTGGAAAGCTACTTTCAATTTTTTGCAAACACCAACATGTACCAGGTTTGAAATCAGGCATGGTCGCTTGGCTGCCAAAAAGTTGCTTTTGGCCGATGTTAACAAGGTATCGGTCTATTCCAAGTGCCATCGTATTTTTTTGTTTTGCATCACCAAGCTCAACACCACGCTTAGACCATATGAAAGTCTGCAAGAAATGATTGGGAGAATCGCCATGCTGATAAACTAAAGCTGCGGCGGCATAATCCTCGGCCTTCGATAAACATCCTTCACCAAAAATTTCTCCAACTCTTTGGCGGCGAATTAAATCTTTTTTTGCTACTTCAATCATTTCCTCGGATGTTTTATTTTGCCAGTTTTCACGCTCATCCTGATCCGCCTTTACAATTACTGCGAGTTCTCTAGAGCGAGCGTCCAGTCGGGGTTTGTCTTGAAGGCACGAGATATGGGGAACGGGGGCCGATGAGTTTGCATTTGCGGGCGTAGTCGTGCAGCCAAATAAAAAGAAAAGCGGCAGTAGTATCATGAGCCTCATTGTTGACCAGCAAGCATAAAATTCTCCGATTATAATTACCAAACAACGCACCTATTTTTTGGAGCCATTCTTGAGTTTTCTTTACATTGAAAAGCCTTACCAAATTCAGAAAAATTCGATAGCGCTCCGTTAACCCGATATCTGTTTGGTGGATGAGGGTCTGTTTTCACGCGGGTTTGCTCAAATGCATCAGTGTCTTTACCGCACCATGCTTGCGCAAAACTTTGAAAGAATTTTTTTTCTTCGTTTCTTAAGGCAGCAGAATCCTCAATAATTTCTTTTTTCAAAGTGCCTTTCCAAGCTAAATACGCTGATTTCAAACCGCCTTGATCACCAATATCTTCACCTAGCGTAAGACTGCCATCCACATGTCCGCCACCGGCAGTTGGGTAACTCTCGTATTGTTTGGACAGACAAGACGCCTGTTTATTGAATCCTTTAAGAGAATCTTCCGTCCACCAGTTGAACATCGCTCCTAGTCCATTGAACTGACGTCCTTGGTCGTCGTAGCCATGAGAAATTTCATGGCCCATGACCATTCCAATGCCGCCATAATTTGCTGCCGCTGAATAGGATTCGCTAAAAAATGGAGGTTGCAGAATTCCAGCAGGAAAAACCATTTTATTCATCAGCGGCTCGTAATAGGCGTTAACAACAGACGGGCTCATTGTCCAATCAACTCTGTTTAAGGGCTTGCCAATTTTTGAAAGCTCATATTTTGAATTGAACGCAATTAGTTCGTACCTGTTTGAAAGGTAGGAACCTTTTTTAATTTGAACACCATCATATTTTCGCCAGTTATCAGGATAGCCAATTTGATTTACTAAACGAGCCAATTTTTCTTTAGCTTCCATTTTAGTTTTTTCATCCATCCAAGAAACACCTTCTATAACAGCGCCTTGTGCTTTTTCTATTCTCTCGATCATGTCGCGAGCAATATCCTTGCTAGCTCCAGCAAAAGTTTGATTTACAAACGATCGGCCCAACGCAAAACCCATCATTTCATCCGAAGCATCGGCGCATCTTTTCCAACGCGCAGACATTTCTTTTAGCCCATAAAAAGTTTTTGCATAGAAATCGAAATATTCTGAGTAAAAGCGATTCGAAAGACCTTTAGCTGAAGCGTTTATGAGGTGAAACTTAAAATAAATCTTCAGGTCCGAAAGTGGAGTCGCCTTAAGAAGCTCATTAACTTCTTGTAGATAAACTGGCGCTTGAATGTTCACAGACGCAATTTTATTGCTAGTCAGTGCCTTTAGATATTTGTCCCAATCAAAAGCTGGCGCAGTCTTTTTAAGGGTCGCTAAATCTAGAACATGGTAAAGGTTTTCCGGCTGTCGAAAATCAACTGGCGCAAGTGCCTTTTTAGCTAACTTCGTTTCTAGTTCCAAAATTTTAGTCGCATTTTTTTCAGAGTCGGCTTTTGACATTCCTGAAAAGCTAAGCAAGTTTGAAATATAGCCTAGATACTTTTGTCGAACTGCTTTGCCTTGCTCGCTGTCGTCAAAATAATAATCTTTTGCTGGCAAACCCATTCCCGCTTGTCCAATTTCAGCTATAACGTTTTCAGGTTTTTTCAAATCTTGGTTTGGAACAAATGAAAAGAATGGATTAACTCCCCTTAAGTGAGCCCAAGCTAACCAACTCGGTAACGAGTTTTTCGTTATAGAATCAATACGACTTAATCCCAACTGAAGTGTTTTTAAAGAGCCTTTATCAAGATTATCTTCGTTTACGCACGAGGCGTAAAAATCACCAAGCTGCTTTGAATAGGGGTTCTGAGTATCGCGCTTTCCGGAAGCAAAACTTTCCAATATTTGCTTTAGAACTTTTTTATTTCTTTCTGCAATATCGGTAAAACCGCGCTCCCAATTTGGCTTGTCGGCAGGAATTTCTGTTTTAGCCAGCCAACCGCCACAGGAATACTGATAAAAGTTTTCGCATGGGTCTGTCTTGGTATCTAGAAGTGAATCATCTGGATTTATTGGAATTTCACCGGATATTTCCGAGTGAGCAACAAACGAGGCCGATATTAAAATCAAAAATGAAAAAAGAGCTACGTTACTTTTCATGGGAATTCCTATTTCTGCGCTTTATTTTTTGCTTGGGCTAAACACTCATTGTATCCGGGCTCAGTCGATTTTATTTCTTTGCCATCATCAGTTTTACAATTGATAGCAAATTGAATATTAGATTTTTTTTCCTGAGTATTCAGGCCTTCAAATTGCTTCATATCAAGGGTTTGGTATTCAGAAAGGCTCTTTTTCTCTTCTGCAATACTGAAAGAACAAAACACTATTAAAGCTAGTGCGAACGGAATTTTCATTTGAACCTCGATTTGGAATAAGACCATTTTGTAGTGTAGTTCTGATAACTTGTCAGTCATAAACAACTTGACGTGGATCGCTCTTCACTTGTGAATAAACTGCTAAAATAAGTCACAAAACGAAAAATTACTTTTGCCTTGTAATTCCTACAAAGTGCGTCCGTATTTCCGAACAGCAAATTTAAACAAAAATTTCGTCGTCTATTTCAATACTTAACTCAGAACCCGCCACCTGCGAGCCTTACAAGCTGTCCGTACTTACGGACAAAAACTTTGGATTTGTTGCTTTGCGGCAATATTTTTGATATGAGTTTCTCTGTAATTTCAATGGGTTATCTCTAAAACTGCTGCTCAAAAACACTTGGCCTTCCCGTTGCTTTAATACCTTTGAAAGAGACATTCGGCTCTTTGAAATTACTTGGGGGTGTTCTGTGCCTTTTAAAATATTAGTAGTCGACAACGAAGCTGAAGATCTTGAAGTCACCAAAATGATTTTGTCTGGTGAATCAGATTTTGAGGTGGTCGCAATGACCGATGCCGACCTGGCTATTGCTCACGTTAGACAAAAACAAAATCAGTTTTCAGCTATTCTGTTGGACTACCACATGCCGAAAGATGGTCTGACGACCGCGCAAGAAATGTTTGCGATCAATCCTGATTTGCAAATCGCAATATTATCAGCCGATCAAACTCGTGAAGCCTTGAAAAAATCAATCGCGATCGGAGTTTGTAATTTCATCGACAAAGACGAAGACAGTGACACACTTGTTGGTATTGTTAGGTCTCTTTGCCAAAAATGGAATAGCAGAAATGAAGTTTTTAGTTACTCGGCTCCGCAATCAACGCCGGATCAAAATGAAAAACTGATTCGGTCATTTGGTTTAGTTGGCCGATCTCAAAAGCTTGCGAACGTTTGCAATATGATTCAACAGGCCGCAAAAGTTGATTGTAGTGTGATGATTCGTGGTGAGTCCGGCTCTGGTAAGGAACTTATTGCCCGAGCTATTCATACCCATTCAAAAAGAAAATCAGGTCCATTTGTCGCAATCAATGTGGCGGCACTAAATGATAATCTTGCTGAGAGTGAGCTGTTTGGCCACGTTAAAGGAGCTTTCACGGGCGCTATTGATAACAGTCCTGGAAAATTTCTAGCGGCTCAGGGCGGAACTTTATTTTTAGATGAGATCGGCGACTTGAAGCCAGAAATTCAGGTTAAGCTTCTTCGAGTTCTTCAAGAAAGAAAACTTTCGCCAGTGGGTAGCACAAAAGTTGTATCGCTTGACGTTCGCGTCATCACGGCAACACATGTTAATTTAGAAAAAGCTATTGTTGAGGCCAGCTTCAGAGAAGATCTTTATTATCGGCTGAATGTATTTCCGATTTTCAATCCTACTCTGCGTGAAAGACCAGAAGACATTCAACCGTTGATTCAACATTTTTTAAATGTTTATAAATCCAATGACCGACAGTTTTTAATGAAAACTGTTCGTGTTCTAGAGCGATACGAGTGGCCTGGAAATATTCGTGAACTTGAAAATGAAATTCAAAAAGTTTTAACTTATGATGTTAAGCAATTTGAAATTTCTCATTTAAGCCAAAAAATTTTAGATTCATTGAACTGCTATCTCGACGAGACGCCATCGCACACTGAATACCAAAGAAAACTCTGGAAACTTGAGCTTGATTACATCGAGCAAAATGTCAAACACGCGGGATCACTTCGCGAAGCGTGTCGAAGTATCTTTAAGTCGCCTGTGTCCTCGATTCATACACGATTAAATAGTTTAAAAGACAATTTAACAAAACATTCTAAAACCTTGGGGGTTGAAAATGAACAAGTCATCTAAAGCTATCGTCTCTTTATTAATGTTTCTTGGTGTTAAAGCATTTGCAAAAGACACCATCGTTAGCATCGATCTTTTACGAAAAAATCAACTTGATGAAACATCTATCGCAGAGCTTTTAAAAGAAAAATATTTGCTGGCCTCGAACAGTCCTGATTTCGTGTATTTGAATTCTAAAAAAGTAGAACAAGTTTTGACTACAAGCCAAGACCAAGAGCTTAAGAAATTTTTGATGTGGCTTAAAAATATCGTTGGCGATGATACTGGTGTGAATCAGAAAAGCCCGGGCGAAATGACCCCTTCATCTCAAGATATCAAGGCATAGAGGCAACTGTGTTAATGGAGAATTTGCTTGAAAACAAAATTAGTAATTTTAGTTGGCCTAGTGGCTGGAGTTTTCGTTGTGAGTAAATTGGCAACTTCAAATCATCAAGAGTATAAATACATCATCACTGAAACTGGTGGTCCGTCTTCATTCGACCCTTTGGATGGAGACCAAACCAATAATTTATCAGTTCAAAGAATGATATATGCAACTCCACTTGAAGTTGATCAAAAAGGAACATTAAAAAGTTTGGTTCTAAGTGACTTTAGCTATGATTCTAAAACTTATTTGATGACCTGGATCGCAAAAGCCGATCAAAAATATTCTGACGGTACAAAAATCACGGCTGAGGACATCGCGTTTGCCGTTGCACGTATGGCTCAAAAACGCCCTCACTTCCCGGTGATCGAAGACATCAAAGGCGTTCAAGAATGGTCGCAACAAGAAAGTGCCTTGGCTTCGCTACCATCAGGGATCAAGGTTGATGGCAATAAAATTGAAATCCAATTTTTAAACTCTGTTGATCATCCGCTATTTCGATTTTGCCTTGAGATATTTTCAGTTATACCAAAGTCATGTGTAGAAACGAAAACCAATGCAGTCTCTTGCTCAAAAATACCTTATAGCGGACACTATCAAATCACTAAGCAGAGCGAAAGTCAGATTCAGTTTAAATTAAGATCGGAATCGAACCTGGTAGGCCAAGTTCCCGAGCAAATTAAATTTGAATATCTAACGGCAAAATCTGTATTTTCAGAAAAATTAAATGTTGATGACAACACTGTTGTCCAAGGCAATGAAATCAAATTAAGCCTTGAACAGCATCAACTGCTTTCGTCAAAATTCAAGACAAGTTTTTTACCGTCAGCTCGAATTGCACTGAACTTGTTAAATCCAAACGTCGGAGCATTTAAAAACAAAAACTGTCGTTTAGTTTTTGCCGATGCTTATCGAATTGCATTCTCAAAAATTGCGAATACCGATTTTAAAGTTGAATCTAGTGTTTTTACAGAAGTTCTTCCTGGATATAAGAATACCTTGGATCTTAAGCAGAAAGCTTATGATAAAATATCTGAAGCTGAAAAAGCTGAATGCCTGGGTCAGCTAAAGCAGAATCCGCCACTTTGGGCACAAACTGAAGATGAGACCGACGCAATATTTAGATTAATTGCTGAAAAGACATTTGAAGTTTTAGGAATTGAAAAGCCAACACCCGTAAAACTAAAAAACAGAAAAGAAGAAACTGAGGCGTTTGCAAAAGGTGAAATTTCTTTGATGGGGGCCAGCACAGGCTTTTGGGCCTTAGATCCGGCTGGTGATATTCAAATGCTACTGACTCCGAATATGCACAAGTTACTTCAATTTGTTTCAAACGACGATCAAGCCCAAAAATTAATTAAAAATTTGAAATCTGCTGAAGGCATCAATGCGAAGGCTTTCACTGAGCTTAATCAATATGTTTTCGACGATGCAAAATTTAATGTGTTTGCTCATGTGCGACGATTTTATGCGGCTCAGGCTTTAGAAAGTATGGCGGAGCTTCCCGTGTCAATAACATCACCAGCCCCTTGGCAAGTATTCAGGATGAAGTAAGTATGACTGATCAATTAATCCTGCAATCTATTTTAGAAGATTTAAAGCTGCATAATCAAATGCCGCGAAGGATTGATTTCTCAATTGTCGGCGGCCGCTATTGGTGTGTTGTCGCCGATAAGGAATTAGACCAACTCTCAGTTATCAATGAAGATGTTTATACTGGATTTTCAGATTCAAAAGAAGTGGCTTTGCTAAAAGCATTATCAGAACGCGCAGAAAGATATACGTTCATCGAAGGCCATCAGCAAAAATATAATTCATGTTCAACCGAAAGATCCGATGGTTTTGCTGCGATTCCAAAAATAATGAATTCTTCTTCAGCAAGAAGCAATGCTTTCAATGAAGCGGTTGAGCGTTTCGTATGGTCAATGTAGGCGGCGGATATAACAAGGACCAAAAACGTCGGTTTGGCGGTCCCATGGACCAGTGTTTATTGCCATAGCAAAAGGGACCAATTCAATACGTAGGTCTGTTTCTTTTTTTCAAAAATAAATTCAAAATATTTAAATGATCGAAA
>CANBND010000075.1 GCA_947370945.1 Pseudobdellovibrionaceae bacterium
GTTTAAAACATCAAAATAAAATGATCCAAGGTCAAATTGATGCTTGGGGTGTCGTGGATAATACTGTGTATATCTTGGATTATAAAACAGGAAGTTCTGAATATTTGCAGAAAGCTTTTGATCAATTAAATTTTTACGCGATTTGTTTAAAAGAAATGAATCAAATTCAAAATTTGCAAAAAATTATTTTGGGTGTGGTTTATCCGGTCGAAGAAAAAGTTTTTAAAAAAGAGGTCAGTTTCAAAGATTTAAAACTGACCTTGATGTCATAATACGTCTTAAAATCCGTTTAAAAAAGCTTGTTTTCGAGTATCTAATTCGTTTTGTTGTGCGGAAATTTTGGCGTCGATCGGTGCACGCTCGGCCGGTAAATTTTTAAGGCCCACATTTAACTGATCAGCACGTTGATTTAAAACAGCCAATCGAGCATTCAATTCAATGATTCGTTTTTTCATTTCGGTTTCGGTTGCAATACCTTGAGCTAACTTTTTCTCTGATGTTAATTTTAAACTTTGTGCGTCTGACAAAGTGTTTTGATCTGCTGTCAATTGACGTGATTTCGAATCAACATCGGCTGCTTTTTTATCCCAGTCGTTTGCTAATTTAAATTTCGTAAGATCGCGTGTGAATTGGTCAACATTTTGACGACCTTGTGCAATCTGTGTTTGTGCTGTGTTACGTTCATTCATGCGTTGATTATTTTCGTTAACCAATGCAGGTAATTCAGAATTTCTGATAGACCACAAACGATTTTCACTTTGTGAAACGTCTTGTTCAATACGGCGATAATCTAAACGTGCGACTTCTTCGTTTTGCACAAGTTGTCCATTGATTCTTTGAATTTCGCTATTGATATCGCTTTCGATAATTCCTATGCGAGAATAAACTTCGTTGCGGCGTCCGTTGATTTGATCAACAACAGTTCGTTGTTGTGCAATCATTTGATCGGCATTTGCAACAGCTTGTTCAAGCGCTGAACAGTCTACACCATTGGGTTCAGCAGGTTGTGGTTCTTGTGGCGGGATAACGCCTGGAACAAGCGGCGGAGTTAATCCTGGAACTTGTCCGGGTGGAGTTGTGCCGATGCCAGCCTGTGATCCACAAATTTCAAGATCTTTTGCGATACGATTTCTTTCAGATTGCAATTGTTGAAGACGAACCTGTTCTGGAGCTAATCTTGAATCTAAAATTTGACGTTCATTTTGTAACGAAGAATATTCAGGATTTGCACGTAGTGCGCGGTCACGTTCCCATGAAACATTATATTGTGAACGAGCAGATTCAGCATTTCTTAAGACGCTCGCTGCGCGATCAAGTTCCATTTTACGACTTGGTAAAGTATTTTGAATTTGTGCAGCTTCATTTTGTAAACGTGAAATTTGCGAAGCTATTTCTTGTAGTCTGCGATCCAACGACGCTAAATTTGATTCTGCATTGGCTAATAATTGTTGAGCATTTCGTAAACCTGAACTTAAACGATTAAATTCTGGCTCTAGAGGAGCAAGCACCGCACTTGATTTATCGTACGCTGTTTGTGATGTTTGAACTTTTGCAGTTAATGTTGGAATTAATTGTGCCAAACGTGCTATCTCAGTTTTCATATCGACTTGCAATTTCTGAGCATCAGCCATTGTTTTTTGACTGGCTGGTAAATCGCTTTTTGTAATTTGGTTGAATTCGCTACGGTTTGTTGCCAGCTCGTCAATTAATTTTTGATATTTGGCTAAGACCTGATTTAATTGCGATTTTGTTTCTAATAATAAAGTATGAATCTGATAAGCTGCAAAATAGTTTGCACGCAATTGATTTGTTTTTGCAGGTGTTAAGGTCACAGGATTTACAGCGTCTGAAACATTCGCTAAAAATTCTGTTTCAAAACTTTGACGTAATAACGGTAAACTTGCGTTACAACGTTTTTCCATTTCTGTCAGCATTTCTGAAAATCCACGGCCACGAATTGTGAAATCAATTTCTTTTTTTCCACCCTTGGCTTTAACGGCTAAATCTTCAGATTTATTTTTTAATTGAGTCATCAGTGCCGATAAATTTTTAGGAGTTCCCCAGTAAACATCTTTGTTGCCCGTCATATCCGAAAAACTCAGAAAACGATTCGATGTACTGATCTGCGCAGAAAGGCCAGTGCTTTCTTTTTTGTTTTTTTGAATACGCATCATAATTTCTAACGGAGAAGCGGCGTTGTTTTTGACCTTTGATAACTCCATGATAAAATCTTCAGATCTGAATAAAACTTTATCAATAGTTTGGAGCGTACACGTTTCGACACCATTGGCTGATGTTTCCCACAAAGACCAGTCTTTGGATTCGGCGACTTTGGTTTGTGCTTGCGCTGACACAATATATGCGAACTGAGTCACTAAAATAGTCGTCAGGAACAAATTTTTGCGTGAACGTAATGGTGTCATGAAAATCTCCGATTGTTTTATGAAACATTTTTATTTGTACGTGACATAGCATAGCAACAATCGAACCAACAAAAAATGGCACCGTTCGGTGCCATTTTGATAAAACTTATAAAAATAAAAACTGATCTTAAATAATATAAATTAAAATTATTTTCCGTCGTAACAAGTTCCGCGCGTGTTACTCCATTCAAGAGAAATATTATAATTTGCTTTTGCTCCCGCTAAAGTGCTTTGGCCATTTTGACAAAGATCTGCGATTTCACTGCCGCCCGTATCGTTCCATGCTTGTGGATACGCTGGCGAGCTACCAGGTGTTGGGTATGCGTCAGTGACGGCTTCGATCAGTTCATGTGAAGCCACAAATGTTGCCGAAGACAATGAAGCTTCGTTATCTTTCAAGAATGCGCAATCAGGTAATACCGAATAAAACAAATCACCGTATTTTGCATTTTTTGATCCGTTGTGGTAACCGCCGAATGAAAAACACGAAGACATGCCTTCGATTGAAATCGAGATGTCTGACGGAAAGTGAATCATATACAAAGTATTTGAATCGGGACGGGGTAATGTGCCCGCATCAATTTGCGATACGATTTCAGTTTGTATTTGTTCGTCAGTGATTTGTTTTGATGTCAATAGCGGTTGAATTAAAACGGGTGTTGTCGAAGTTCCACGCGAAATTTTTTGATTTGTTCCAGAGCGTCCGTCGACAGCATTTACATTGGTATTGTATTCGTTCAACCAATCCATGTGAGGGCTGTTGACATATGACGAATAAAAATCATCCATCGCATTTTGAATCGAAGAATTCACACGATTTGACCAATACACCGGAACAGCGTGAACTTTTTCGATCACGGGGCCACCGAAATAAATTAATTTTTTAGAAGCCAGTGGTGCGGCTAAATTTATTTTTGGTACCAGTAATGAATTGGCTGTATACAATTTATTTTTAGCAAGTGCTGGTAACGTCAGTAACAATGTCGCGAATATTATTTTAGTCATAAAAAAACCCCTCTGTATAAAAAATTATAGAGAGGGGTTCATGCTGAAGTCTAAGAAATTAGAGCAGACTTTGGTCCAGTATTATTTAGTCACTAATAAATCAACATCAACAAAACGTGAATACTGAGTCAATTTATCAATGATATCCACAATTTTTTCATGTGAATTCTGAATTTTTTCACCATCCATCATCATTTTCATTAAAATGTCACCAGTCAGTTCTTCGCCGCTCTGCAATTTAATTTGAACAGCTTTTGCAGTTTCAACTAAAAATGATTGAGCATAAGAAATTAACGCGACTGATGACAATTTGTCATTTTGTTCACGCATTTGTTTCGCCAGATCTAAAATCGCTGGAATCGTTGTTGCCAGGTCGTCTTTAGATGACTTTTCTAAATCCATTTTCATTGAATTCAGAACAGACATTTGTTCGTTCATCATTAAACGAATGACTTCGGCTTGGTTTGCAAAATTCACTTTTGAATCTGCAGCATCAAGTTGAGTATCCATAATTGCACCTTGGCCATTTAAGTGTCTGATGCTGTTCACAAGTTGTTTTACAATGGCATCTGCTTTTTGTTTTGCAGGTGCTAGCGAGGCATCGTCTTTGATGTAATCAGCAATTGGTTTCGCGAATGCAGCTTTGCAACCAGCTTCATCTTTGAATGTGCCATCATCATTTTGCGAACAAGCCGCTTCACGAAGAGCATTAATTTTATCCATATAAACATTGTCAGCAGTCATTAAATTTGAAAATGATTTAAAAATTTCAGATTTATTTCCTAACAAAACATCACCACGAGCCGCTTGCTTTACGATGACATTTGCAGCAACACCATTCTGAGTCGCAAAGTAAACTGTCGTATCAGATTTTGAACGATCTTGACCAAGGCGTGCAATATTTAAACGATCACGTGGTGCAGATTTCACAGTCGCACGTGCCATTTTAAAACTTTCAGCAAATGGATCAAAAGCTTTCCATTTTGATTCTGATAAGCCAACGATTGAAGCCAACGCTGTTTGATCGCCTAACATTTTATTCACTTCAACTGGATTTGCAACGCTGATTAATTTTCCGTTGGGATCAAAAAATCCCATTTTTAAATTGTTCGTTAAAATTTCAGTCATCGTGTTCAATGTTAATGAATCTTTAGGATCAGTTACGCCTAAGAAAAACTGTTCAAAATCTTTGTATGAAATAAAACCTTGCTTGCTATCATCCGTTGAAAACGTTGTTGATGTTTGCATTAAGAAATTCATTGCAAAAATTTTGTCATAACCGATACCGACTGTATCAAGTTTATCACGAGACATTGCAACGTCATATAATGATCGCGCCTCAACAATTTTTATATCATCAACTGCAGTTTTTGTTTTTGCATCTTCATAACTGTAAGGAATAGCATAAAAACGCTCGTTAAATTTTGCAAAGCTAGCTGATGTTTCTGGTGTACGTAATAATTCGTGAAAGAATTGGTATCCAGCTTGCGCTGCTGAAACTTGATCTTTCATGATTTCAGAATTTTCTGCATCTGGGCGTCCTGAGCCGTAAATCGCAGTCATAATTGTTTCATCTAAGAACGTACGGATTTGTGAAAATGTACGAATGTTTCTGTTAATCAACTGAATTTTTTGTGGCCAGTTAAATAAAATTTTATCGTAAACATAGTTTCTGTTGGCATAGCTGCGTGTGTAATCTGCAATCATATTTTTTACGATTTCTGTCGCAGTTCCACCAGTATCAAATTGATTACATAAAATCGATGTTGCCATTCCGCCATCACTGCACTGTTCGTAATATTTAATTAAACCTTTTGAATTTAATGTGTCTTTAGTAAAATGCACCAATGATTTTTCACCAATTAATTTTAATAAATCATTCATATGAACAGAATTATCATTAATTAATTTAGCTCCAGAAGCCTTAATCGCTTCGATTGCTTTTGGATTTGCTAAAACAGCATCGCTTAATTGAACATAACCTGTGTAAGCCGCACGAATCGCATGCGCATCGTAGGGGCCTGGTCCTGCGTAATGTTGATCGATATCAGCAATATAATCCATGATCGAAGAATAATTGCGGCCCGTGTCTTCGCCTGGGAATTCATAGTTGGCTTTATCAGTTGACGCTTTGAAGTTATGCATTAAACCAAACGCATGACCTAATTCGTGTGACAGTGTGCTCATAACAGCTTGTTTGAAATTCAACATTAAATTTTTGTGTGGATCAGCATCCATAATTAATGCTGCATCTTCAATATCATTGCGAGAATATTTAAAACAACCAGCACGCTTTGCTGTTGTCTTGTCAAACTGTACAGACAGAGCCAACATTTGCTGACGTTTTCCTAAGATCGATTTGACGTCTTCAGATAAGCCACCAAAATTAATAAACAAGTCATTCATACGCAATTCAAATTCACGTGGATTGCTTGATAATTTTTTATCCATCGCAAGATCAGTCATCTTTTTTGACAACGTCGCAGAATTTGTTGGCAATTCAATTTTTTGACCTTTGATGGCATTGATGAAAGTTTCTTTATTTAAAACACGTTTCAAAGATTCGGCACTTTGTGACATTGCAGTGCCTTGAATCGATTTTTTAATATTTTGATTATCTAATTCAAAATATTTAATTAAACTATTCAGGTACGATTTGTTTTTAGCCAAAGTTTTTGAAACTTTTTGAACAGTTTTCTGGTTTGCTCCAGCGTTCGCTGCTTTGGCAGCTTCTGACTGCGTTGAAACAATAGCTTTTTTGCTTTTTGCTTTTTCGATAGAACTCTTTTTTAATTCTTCGATCATTTTTTCATATTCACGAGAAATCTGAGTCATCTTAAGTAAAATTTGTGACTGTTCAAACGTATTTCCTGTGTAAATAATAACGTTGGCAGATTCAATCACACCCGAACGTGGGTTTGCTGCAGGCTGAGCAACACCTAATAAACCGTTATCAGCAGGTATTTCATTCATCCAAATATAATTGCGATTTAAATCACCTAAGTGGCCAGTTTCTTTACCGGCGTCTTCGATAACTAATTCGATATAATCTGTTTGACGATTTTTACGATCAAGATCAGTGCCTTTCATCGCAATTTCAAATGTTTTATTCCATTCCGCGATAACTTGTTTTGCTGAGGCAACCAATAATTCACGACGTTCTGCATTTGTTGCTGTCGCATCGTTGATACCACCCAGATACCATTTCATAGTTTTTCCAGATCGAATATCATGAATCATCGGCATATATTTTTCGCTGCCATCACGATTTGCTAAAGAACCGTTTTCAGTATTTTTATCGGCTAACGTAAATACACCATAATTAAAAGCTTCCTGAGCCATGAATGAAATATTCGGAGTAAACTGAGTATCTGTTTTATCTTTGTTTGTATGTTTAACAAAAGAAATGCGCTCAACAATATTAAAATTTAATTGCATTGTTCCAGACCAGTATGCAGAGTTCACAACTTTGTTTGTGGCACAGCCTGGATTAACAGTGTGTGAACTGCTGATCGAAAAATTTAATACGCCATCATTTGCTAAACGCATATCGGTGTTTGTAATTTTTTTCGATGAATCAGCAATGAAACACTGACCGTAATCAAAAAATGCCAACGGAGACGAAGAATCAGGAATTGAATTTGCGGTCCAATCTAATTTAATATAATTTGCATTTTCTTTTGTTGTTTCAACTAAAGAACCTAAAACTAAATCACTACCATGAGCATCACGTTGACTGACGTAATAATACTTTACAGGGATCGACATGATTTCTTCGCGGTCTTTGGCGCCTTGACCTGTGTATTGAATCAATGAAAGTTGATTACGAACAACTAAACGATTTTCTTCAAGTTCAAATTTAACAAGCGCCATGTCACCTGATGTTCCCGTGCGACCTAAGAATGTTGTCGCAGCGTCTTCGAATGTACGACGAAACATAAATTCGCCCTGTAAATCAGAAATTTTAATTGAACTGTCTGGATCAAGTAAACCTTTAACTTCACGTTGGTCTGCTTTTGTATTTTCAAGAATTTCAACCAATCCAACACTTTGTGATTTTGGAATTTCTGTTGAAACAACATTCGATGACGTTGTTCCGTTCACATCTGTTAATGAAAGTTCTAATTTTTTATAACTGATCGGTGCACTTGCAACAAGGACAACAACACATGATGCGTTTGTTGAGTTAACAACATCTTTAACTTCAACATCATTACAAGAAACAACGCGTCCGCCAGAGCCACCAGCTTTGTAAATACGAGCTTGGTCTTCAGTTAATTTTGATGCATCAGTAATTTCATAAATTAATAAATCTGTTGCAGATAATTTTGTCATTACTGGTGTTTTTGAATCTAAAAATTTTAAACCAATTTTTAAATCGTTTGCTAATTCGCCAGCTGTCGTTACACGCTTATCAATTTTTTCTTCTTTGAATAACTGGCTCATTGCTTTCGCCTGAGACGCATCCATGCCAACAACTTTGCGTGAATCTGTCAGTGATTTAATTTGGACATGCGTTGCTTGAGCCCAGTCAGTTTCTTTTAATCTAAGTACAGCAGTGTCTTCTTTTAATTCATTCTTAGTGCGTTCTAAAACTCCATAACCTGCAATTTCGTATTTAAACATAGGAACTAACAAAGCACCTACTGCTTTGCCTGATTTAATTTGTTCGCGCTCTGTCGCAGCAGATTTTTGTTCGGCAGATAAAGATTTTAATTCGGCTTTTTGTGCGTGTGATAATTTCACCAACAATTGGGCTTCGTGTGCTGAAATGGCTAAGCTTTTCTCAATTGCATTTAAATCTTTAACAGACGTTGCTACTTTGTAGGCTGTGATATTATTTTTATCAACGCTGAATGTGATTTTAAATTGACGAGCTGTTTGGCTTGTCATTGGTAATTTGTCGAACATGAATTTAACACGTTCAGGTACAGAAACTTCATCCGCAGATAATTTTGCAGCTTGATTTAAATCTAAAATTTTAACATCGCTATCTGACGCCACAGAAGCTTCTTCTTTACTGGCCGCGAACGCAGAATTTTCATCCGGCGTACCAAACATAGAAATCGCATATACGTTCGGAGCAGCATCATCGGGCAGCGCGGCTTCTCGATTTTTCGTACACGAGCTGACAGCAATTGTTAAAACCATCACATGAAGTAACGTTTTAAACTGAGTCGTCAAATTTAATTTTGACTGACTAACATTTGTTGTCGCGCCTTTTGTGTTGTTACCGTTCTGTTTCATCTGAGCTCCTTTAAGTGTAGTTGCTGTCTTTATATATTTATTTAATGCGATTTGCGGGCCATGTATCGATCTGAGATTTATTTTTTTCATCAGAAACTGCTTCCTAAGGTTAGATAAACTCCCGAATTATTTTCATCGACGATTTGTACATTTGATTCAAAGCCATTGGCTTTTAAAACCGAAGCTGCATCATTTGAATGACCAATCGTCGTATAAAAATGATCGTTGACGGCATATGAAATTTCTTGAGCAGTTACAAATGATTGTTTGATACTGCCTTGATACGTCCAACGCGAACGATTTGTGTAATCAAATGAGAAACTGAAATCAGAAATTGTATAACCCACTGATAATGTTTGATTTGATGAATATTTATTTAAGACAGCTCCGTTAATATCTTCTTCGTAAGCATGAAAACTGCGACCGGCTGTTGCGGCAATGGCAACGTTCCAAGCGCCAGCTTCTTTAGCTCCTAAGCCATCGGGGCGAATACCGAATGTCAGGCCACCAGAAATGGCTGTTTGTAATTGATTTTTCTTTATTGAAATTTCTGAAATTGGAACAATCACAGTGATCGCCGGCGCCATTGTTAATACATAGGGCGCAGACCATTGCCAGTCTTTAGCTCCGAAACCATATGATACAGCTGCGTCTGAAAAACCAGCTTTTGTATCATTATCGTCATGTAAATTTTTAGAATAAGTTTCTTTAATTGAAAAGCTACCGATCGGTGTTTGCAACACCGGTACAAATAATAAATCTAAACTGTCTGATCTTGAGCCATCTTTGAAATCATACAAGCTGGTTCCGCGTGAAACTTCAACTGTGCCCGAAAATTTATAATCAGGGTCAGTTTTTTTTTCTTCGGGTAATTTGTAATCTGTGATTTGTTTTTTTGTTGTTGGTTTAATGGGGTCAACCACGGCTGCAAAAACATTTGACGGCAGAAAGGTTGAAAAAATTAAACTGACTAAGCCTAAGAATGACATCACAAAAAGCGTCACTTTTGGGGTCGATTTTGTTTTTAAATCCATTTTATGTCCTTTGGCTTTATTCATCATCTTCATACAAAACTTAATTGCGATGAACGTGCCATTCGATTTTTTAGGATTAAAACAAATAAAAAAAAGCGAGTGTCTCGTATTGAGACACTCGCTTTTGAGGAAAAATCTATTCGAATTTGGAGTGCGGGTTAAGCCGCTGGTAAAATTCTTAAAAGCTGTTCGTAAAATTTTGACGGCTTAATCACATCGTTTAAATACGCATCAATTGTTTCAGCTGACAACTTCCAGACGGCTTTTTCTTCAGCTGTGGCATCTTTCGGAGCCTTCGTCGTTCCCGCGACTTTTTGATCATGAATTTCTTTGGCTTTTTCTGCAGTAATCTTTTCTAATGCGGTTGCGGCAGATAAGTTTGTTATCGCACTGAACGCAAACTGATTTGCTTTTGTCGCAATATATTTATCACTGTCGATCATTGCAGATAAGTCATTCGCACCAGGTTTTATATCTGAAATACCACTTAATTTATGAACAGATACAGCATCTGATAACATATTATCTTGATCGTGCGCCCCCGTTGAATCCTTAGCTTGTACAGACATAATACTTGAGACAACTTGTTGTAATTGTGTTGATCCTGTCGTGTTAATTCCCATGCGGTCAGCAATGGCTGGATGAATTGATTTATCAATCACTTGTGTCTTTGATAAATCATAACCAATTTCAAATTCAGCTGTTGATCCATCAATTAATTTAAACGGAACTTTTGCGACAACATTATTTGTTAACAAACCACTGACCGCATCTAAAATTCCAGTTCTGATTTCAGGAACATCTAAGAAACTGTCAACGTTTTTATCCATACTGAAAATTCCGATTTGACGTTTTAATAAATTTCTTGTTGCTAATAATTTATCAATCCAAATTCCGCGCACATCAATTTGATCGGCATAAGCATTTGTGCTTTCAGGATCTTTTCTTGAATTAAATGATTTTCCAGCTTCGCCGACAATCACATATTGCGGATTAATTTGAGCTTTGAAACATGAAACCGCTTCGGCATCAATATCATTAATATTTAAAACAGCAATGATTTGATTCGGAGCATCGGCTTTGGCTACGGCACATGTTAAATCAGGTACTAGTAAAACATTTGTCATGAATTGTCCTGATAATAACGTCGCAGTTTTTAAATCTTTCAGCCAAGCGATACTGTCCCATTCAGGAGCCGCATCATCAAGACCAAAGCGGTATTTAAGTCTTTCTCGAACTTCCATCATGATACGTAATTCTTTAAAAATTCCGTTGATGCGACCAGCGTATGTCAAATCATCAAACAAACTCATGCTGGCGCGGCCATCACGTAAATTTCTTTTTGTGTAAGCGTCTTCGTAACCTTGAATCATGTTTTGCGCAATTTCTGTGTATGAAGTACCCAAGTCAAATTGTTTACAGCCTGCATTGATTCCTAAATTTTCATCTGTGCAGTAGCCATATGATTTGGGTTCTATTTTTGAATCCTTCAAATCAACTTTTAAATTTTGCAATGTCGTTGGTACATCAACCACAGCCATTGATCCGTCTGCAGAAGTCACTTCGACTTTGCGCAAGTATCCAAATTTCAAAGCGGCGATATCGTATTTACCTAAAATCGGCAGGGCTTTTAAATCATCGATGTATTCCATCACTGTACTTGAAACAACAGCGTGATCAATACCATTCGCAACCAATTCAGATTCGCCGTAAAAATTTTCTTTGTCCTCTGAACCTTGAAAATTATGTCGTAAACCTAAATTGTGTCCCATTTCGTGAATCAAAGTCGCGCCCCAAATTTCAGGTAAAATAATAGCTGTAACTTGTTCTTTTTCTGAGGCTGATAATTCTGTCCAAGGCTTTGCGTCGTCAGCAAACTTTGCAACCAATCGCGGGCTGATTGAAGCGGCCAGAACATCGCCATTTGGTGACAGAGCACAGTTTTTTGCATACTGCAGATATTTCATTTTTGATTTCATATCATGACCGTCGTATTCGTCATTTTTATTTGCAGTGTAATTTCGTAAGGCCTTTTCAATTTGAGATTTTTGATTACCGATGGCAATTGGTGATGTTTTTTCAGAAACTGGAATAGCTTTTGGTTTTTGTGTTTGATCAGAAATTTTTTGTTTCATCGCTTCAAGATTAAATGTCAGACCTGTTTTCTTTTTAGCAGCGGCTAAGTTTTTTAATTCCGGAGACAAGCTGATGAGACTTTCTGATGCTGATTTTGTTGAATCCAGAACCAATTTTTTTGCATTGGCTTTTGCACGCAACACATCATCGTAAGTGTATTTGATATATTTTTTGATTGTTCCTAAAAACATCACTGTGCGCGCAGAAATAATTTCACCTGTTTTAGGGTCTTCTGTTTGCGGTCCATAACCGATAATGCTTGAAGCGACAGGGTCTTCGACCAAGACAATCATGCTGTTACGAATGTCACCTGGAATTTTGCCAGCAGGTTCTTTCAGATTAATTCTGAAACCAACACCCGAAGTTTCAAGTCCTTTATTTAAATTTTCAACTGTTTTATAAGTTAAATCTTTGACTAATTTATTTTCTGGTTTTGCAAATTCATCACTGAGGTAATAAACGATTTCTTTACGATTGGGGTTCCAACGATTCATAATTTGAATCACACTTTTATCAGTGTTGTTGTTGTCAGTGTCCAGCTGAGTACGGCTGGTGCTGAAGAATCCAAATGTTTGTTCATCTTTTGATGAAACCGGATACGAAATTGTTTTATAATCTTTTGATAAAACAGAATCAACTTTCACCATCGAATAATGATAAACTGCGCTGATTGTACCGTCTGCGATCGTATCGCCAGTGAAACATTCGATTTTAGTTTTAAATGTTCTTAAAATTTGAAAGTTAATCGCATCACTTTCAACATCGGCTTTGACTAAACGTGAACCGACTTGTTCATAACAATTTTCACCGAATGTTTGGCTAGATAAAATTGGCAATAAATCCAACTGGCCAGTTTTGGCTTCTTCAAATTTTATTTTTAAAGTGTCTTTTTGTTC
>CANBND010000076.1 GCA_947370945.1 Pseudobdellovibrionaceae bacterium
ATTAATTTTTTTAAATTTAATCCTGATTTAATGCCAAGACCATCAAACATATACACAACATCTTCGGTTGCCACGTTACCTGTCGCACCCTTGGCATACGGGCAGCCGCCCAAACCGCCGATGCTGGCATCAAACGTTGTGATACCCAATTTGTAAGCTTGTAAAATATTTGCCAACGCCTGGCCGCGGGTATCGTGAAAATGACCTGCGATTTTTTTTGCGGGAACGGCTTTTTTTAATTTTTTAAATAATGATTCAACTTGGCCCGCGTTGGCGGCGCCAATCGTGTCGCCAATTGAAACTTCGTAACAGCCGATTTGAATTAATTTTTTTGCTAATTGAATAACTTTGGCCTCAGAGACTTTACCCTCGTACGGACAACCAAAGCACACTGACAAATATCCACGTACTTTGATTTTATTTTTTTTAGCCAAAGCCATGATGGGTGCAAAACGTTTAAAACTTTCTGCGATTGAACAGTTAATATTTTTTTCAGAAAATGATTCGGTCGCTGAAGCAAAAATTGCAATTTCAGAAATACCTGCATCCATTGATAATTTCATACCTTGAACGTTCGGCACTAAAACACTGGGTGTTAGTTTTGTTTTTTTATATTTAGCCTGAAACAGCTGTATTAATTCACCCGTCACTGCCATTTGTGGCACCCATTTTGGTGATACAAATGCTCCGATTTCAAAATTTTTAGTTCCAGCATTGATCAATTGATTTAATAATTCAAATCTCTGATTGGCTGACAAATTCGTTGCTTCATTTTGCAGTCCATCACGCAGACCGACTTCAACAATACGAATTGATTTAGACATTCACATCAGCCTTTTTTAATTCGACCATTAAAAAACCCAACGTGACTTGTTGATTTAATTCGACATTTATTTTTTCAACGGTAGTTTCTAAATCAGATTTTAATGTGTATTCCATTTTCATAGCCTCCATCACTAAAAGTGGCTGGCCTTTCGTAACCAGATCACCAGATTTTACAAAAACTTTTGTAATTTTGCCGGGCATTGGTGCGGTAATTAAATTGGGGCTGGCCGAGTTTGTTTTTTTTCGGCGCTGACCGTCGCTGGCAACATCGATCAGATCATAACACCAAATTTCACCTTCAGATTTGATCCAAATTTTTTGATCAATAATTTCAGCTTGAGTTTTATTTAAATCAGACATTTAAACACCTCTCCAGAATGTCAGCCACGGAGATTGCGCTTCTGTTTGTTGGGGGACAAATTTTTGAACCAAATTTTTATAAATTTCTTGTGACAATTTTTTTCGATTTATTTCATCATGATTCGATTTCAATCCGTCCGCGAAATAATGTTCGATAAATCGCGTCGTCATTGTACCTTTGATAAATTCATCGTGCGACAATATTGCAATCAGATACGGAATATTTGTATGAACACCAAAAATAGTTGAATCTTTTAAAACTCGAATCATTTTTTCGATCGCACGTGGGCGAGTCTCATCCCAGACAATCACTTTCGCAATCATTGGATCATAATGCGAAGTGATCACGTCGCCGCTGTCAAAACCAAATTCAAAACGCCTGCGTGGACCTTCTGGCCAATGTACAGTTCCTAATTTCCCCGTTGAAGGCATACCATTCATATACGGATTTTCTGCGTACACGCGACATTCGATTGAATGGCCTTTCGGAATACGAATGTCTTTGGCGTCAAAGACAAACGAATTATCCGCAGTTAAAATTTGCATTTTAACCAGATCAACTCCTAAAACTTCTTCGGTGACAGGGTGCTCGACTTGCAAACGAGTATTTACTTCTAATAAATAAAATTTGTTATCTTGTAATAAAAATTCAACAGTGCCCGCAGATTTATAATTGGCAACTGTTGCAATCGTCACAGCGACTTCGCCCATTTGACGACGAAGATCATCGGTTAATGAGGGGGACGTGGCTTCTTCGATAATTTTTTGATGCCGACGTTGTACGGAACATTCGCGGTCAAACAGATGATGAATTTTTCCTGTGCTGTCGCCGAAAATTTGAAATTCAATATGCTTTGCGCGATCTAAATATTTTTCTAAGAAAACTTTTTCTGAACCGAACGCTGATTTAGCTTCACGCTGAGCTGATTCAATTTGATCTTTCGCTTCAGTCATTTCGCGAATTAATTTCATTCCGCGACCACCGCCACCCGCAGCGGCTTTAACAATCACAGGTAATCCAATTTTTTCTACTTCAGTTAATAATTTAGGAATCGATTGATCGTCACCTTCGTAACCTGGAATCAACGGCAACCCCGCAGATTGCGCCAGTCTTTTAAAAGAAATTTTATTGCCTAATTTTCGAATCGCTTCTGACGACGGACCAATAAATTTTAATCCTGCTTTTTCACATGCCAAAGCAAAGTCAGCATTTTCAGATAAAAAACCAAATCCTGGATGCACGGCATCGGCTCCGGCCGCAAGTGCACCTTGAATATTTGCTTCAATATTTAAATAACTTTCTGATGTTGGTGCAGGACCAATGCAAATTTGAAAATCAGACATCCGAAATGCGCGTGATCCACGATCAGCATCAGAATGTAGCAAAACTGTCTGAAGGCCCAGCTCTTCGCAAGCTTTTATGATTCGAACTGCGACTTCGCCGCGATTTGCAATCGCTATTTTTTTTAATTTCATAGAATAAAGATATTATTCTTTTTCAGTTTTGTCACATTTTTGCTACGATAACACGGTATGAAGATCGGATTATATTTAGACAAAGTATCAATGCACATCCTGAACAAAGGACTTTTCGTCAGTTGCGAACCTGTCGAACGTATCGACGCAGTTCAACCGGGCCTTGTTGACGAGCGCCTGAGCGAAAAAGGAAACGTTTTTTTAGTTTGTGATCTTGAAAAAGAAATTCAAGGCAAAGCCAAGTTATCCGACGCATTTATCACTACATTTGGTGACCCTGACCCGATTATGCTCGCGCACATGGGATTCACAGATAATGTTGAAAAATTCAAATCTGAATACGCTGGATTATTTGAAAAACAATTCCCTGAATTTTCCTTGATCGAAGACACTGAATTATTGGTTTGTGTTTATGAACCTGTTCAGGATAGTTAGATTTTATTTCTTATCCAAAAACTTTTTCAATCGAGCTTGCGCTTCGACACTTGTGCGACGTTGACTAATCACTGTCGTTGTTAATTTTTTCTGTTCAGCCCATGATGCATTGGCGATTTGATTCAATAATTTTTTTGTTTCGCGCATGGCTTCGATACCATTGTCTTCAAAATTTTCTAAAATCGCCAGATCCGCCATGTCACTGTGAAAACGACGATGAATTAACCCCACGCCTTCTGCTGCGGAAGTATCGAAAACTTCGGCCGACAACATCAGTGGACGAATGTGGCAATCGCTGCATTTTCGCATAACGAAACTTGAAATCACAGCGGGAGCTAATCCTAATTTCACTTCGCTGAAACAAAATTTTGTATTTTCAGTCGCGTAAACATAATCTGCACAAGCCAGAATTCCCAAGGCTCCGCCAAATACAGAGCCCATGGCTTTAACGATCACTGGTATTTCGCAGTTTTTAATGGCTTCGAACATATCCCATAATTTTTCAGAATCAGAAATGTTTTGCTCGAAAGTGTAATTGACCATTTCTTTCATCCAATTTAAATCCGCACCTGCACAAAAAATATTGCCTTCGCCTTTTAATAAAACGGCTTTGATATTTTTTTCTGAATTTAAATTTTGAAACGTCGTTGTAATTTCAGCGATCATTTCAGGATGAAATGCATTTTTAACTTCAGGTCTGTTTAGGCTGATAATTTTAAAATTATTTTTTTCTTCGATTTTTAAAAAATTCATATTTTAATCTTTCTGTTTGATCATTAAATTACATTCTAAAAACGCCCTGTGATTTCGGGCCCCAGTCTTTATTTAAACTGGCCGAAATCCCTAAAGCTAAAACACGACGAGTATCAATAGGATCAATAATACCATCATCCCATAATCTGGCTGTTGAATAATACGCTGAACTTTCGGCTTCAAATTTTTCAAGCGTTGGCTTTTTAAATGCGATTTGTTCATCAGCAGTCATCGTTTGATTTTTTGCGGCTAACTGATCCAGTTTTACTGTTAATAAAACATTGGCAGCTTGTTCGCCGCCCATCACGCTGATCTTTGCATTCGGCCACATCCATAATTGCCGAGGCTGATAGGCCCTGCCGCACATTCCGTAATTGCCAGCACCATAAGATCCGCCAATCACAACTGTGAATTTCGGAACGCGCGCGTTCGACACTGCCATCACCATTTTTGCACCATGCTTTGCAATGCCTTCATGTTCGTATTTTTTTCCGACCATGAATCCTGTGATATTTTGTAAAAAAATAAGCGGAACTTCACGCTGTTCACACAATTGAATAAAATGCGCAGCCTTTTGCGCGCTTTCAGAAAATAAAACTCCGTTATTCGCAATAATTCCAACAGGCATTCCCCAAATATGTGCAAAGCCTGTGACTAGCGTTTTACCAAACAAGGGTTTAAATTCATGAAATTTTGAACCATCCACAATACGCGCAATCACTTCGCGAATATCAAAAGGAATTTTTGCATCGGCTGGTAAAATTCCATAAAGATCATCGGCCGAATAAATCGGCTCTTCGATCGGTTGCATTTTTAAATGATTTTTTTTTGTTCGATTTAAATGCTTTACGATAGAACGTGTGATTTCAATTGCGTGCTGATCATCTTCGGCAAAGTGATCTGTTAAACCTGAAATTTCACAGTGAGTTGTGGCTCCGCCCAAGTCTTGCGCGTCAACAATTTCACCCGTGGCCGCTTTGACCAACGGAGGGCCACCTAAAAAAATTGTTCCATTATTTTTAACAATGACATTTTCATCGCTCATCGATGGCACATAAGCACCACCCGCTGTGCACGAACCCATAACGACAGAAATTTGTGGAATATTTTGTGCGCTCATGCGCGCTTGATTATAGAAAATTCGCCCAAAATGATCACGGTCCGGAAATATTTCTGATTGCATTGGTAAAAATGCACCGCCGCTGTCGACCAAATAAATACACGGCAATCCGTTTTCTAAAGCGATTTCTTGGGCGCGTAAATGTTTTTTACCCGTCATCGGAAAATATGTACCACCCTTTACAGTCGCATCGTTGGCCACAATAATACATTCGGTATTTTGAATCACACCAATACCAGTGATGACACCTGCACCTGGAGCTTGGTCATCATACATTCCATTGGCGGCTAAGGTTGAAAATTCTAAGAATGATGTCCCAGCATCAAGCAAACCTTCAATACGTTCACGTGCTGTCATTTTGCCGCGTGATTTATGTTTTTTCATAGCGTCTTCGCCGCCACCCAGTTTTATTTTTTGCAGGTGTGATTTTAAATCTGTCAGCAAAGACAAAGCATGAGTTTTGTTTTTTTTAAAATCGTCTGAATTATTTTGAATTAAAGTTTCTAAAATCATAATTTTTTCCTATGACAATAAATTTATTTTTTGAATTTCTATTTTGTATTGAATCGAGTCAGCTTTTTTTGAATCGCTAATTTGCAAACTGATGTCGAATTCAAAATCAGCGTTCTTACTTTTTTGAAAAAGAATAAATTGTTGTTCAAAACTTTCAAGATCCACATTCATTTTTAAATTTAAATCCGAAGCCCATATTGTCTTTTTCTGAATTGTTGTCTGCGTTTTTAAAAATTGATACCCGTGGCCCAAAAAATGTTCATTCAAAAATGTTCGAATCATTTCAAAACCAGCATTAACCACGAGACCCTGATGAATTTGGTTTTGAAAGTCTTTGTTGATTTGCAGAAATGGAATCTGCGCCGAAATCAAACCATCGGTTTGTTTTAAAATTGAAAACCCAGTGCCCAACAGCTCTGGCGAAAGCCAGCCCAAGGTATAGTTTAAAATAGGTTTTAGCTGATTTGGTAACTTTTGATCAGCCCAAATTTTAAAAGTTTTTAATTTTTCAATCTGACCTGCACGTAAGTACTTATTCAAAGTTTGAAATCCTTTTCGTTAAATTCTACAGTTGATTAGCGTAGCCTAGCATGTGAAAGTAAACAAGAGGAGTCGTGTCTATGGTTAAAATCATCAGTCTTATAGTTTTTGTGGCCGCTTTTGTTTTATCATGGTGCGCTTTTAATGGAAGATCAACTATGGGCATCGATGTTCATGCGGGTGTCCAAAGTAAATTATCGATACTGATCGAAGATACTATTAAAGCCAGGCGTCCCAATTCAGAAAATTTTAGACTTATCAAAATGTATACTGAAAAAATCGATGACCTGAAAATCATGGCTCATTTTTCGTACGAATTTCAAGACGAAATGACCACCTCTGAAGATTCAACAGTTAAAGAAAAAACGACTCAGAAAGTTTCTGGTTCGGCTGTTTTAACAAAGGGTTTATCAGAAGATCCGTCGGTTCAAAAATGGGTTTTACAGTCTGTCAAAACAGGTGCTGAAACTATTGATTTCAAAGATGGTCTGATCATTAATTCTGACGGCAAATAATGTCTGAACATTTTTTAATTATCGACGAACACGGTGATTTATTTTCGCCCAATGCCGATACAAAAGTGACTTCTCCAGAAATCATACAGACGTATCTTAAAAATATCCGACTGACAGATTCATATTCACTTGAAACCACATTCGAAGATGAAACGTATTTAGTCGAAGCCTTTGATCATCCCTTATTAGTTGAAAAAATCGAAGTCCATCAAGAAAAAATTCTGATCCAAGCCCAATACCAAGTTTTATTTGAAGCCGACCCTGAAAAATTCAGCGTCGATTTCGAAGACCGCTTTTGTGGCCTAACAACATCGGGTGCACCGTTTCGTTTAACAGAAAAAGCCCAAGAGAAATTATTTGAAAACTGTGACGAATACGATGATGACAGCTTTACACTCAACGGTTTGAAAATTCAGACGCCCAATTATTATTTTGAAAATAAAGATATTCAAAAAGCCGATTACTGGCAAAATGTTTACCACACCGAAGGCAAACCCGGCTGGGATTTGCAACAGCCCGCTGAAGCTTTCAAGGACATGATCCAAAGAATTAAATTTCCGAAATGCAGAGTTTTAGTTTTGGGTTGCGGCGAAGGCCACGATGCTGCGTTATTTGCAGAGGCTGGTCATTTGGTCACTGCTGTTGATTTTTCAGCTGAAGGCATCAAGCGCGGAAAAGAAAAATACAAACATTTAAATAATTTAACGTTTGTTCAAGAAAATATTTTTAATTTGCCGCAAGATTGGAATTTTTCATTTGATGTGATTATCGAACACACTTTTTTTTGTGCGATTCCAACAGATCAACGAAAAAATTTAATCACTGTTTGGCGCAGATTATTACACGAAGAAGGCCAATTGATGGGTGTATTTTTCACAATGCTTAAACGCGCTGGCCCACCGTACGGAGCCACTGAATTTGAACTGCGAAAAATACTGTCGCCTTATTTTCAATTTTTATTTTGGGGCCGCTGGAGACAATCTTTACCACGTAGACAAGGTAAAGAATTGTTTGTACTAGCTAAGAAGCGGAAATAAAAATTTATTTTTTCGCACACTCCACATATTTTTTATTTATTTCAGTCATCTGTTTATCTGATTTGGCCAGCCTATCTGCAATTTCACTTTGCTGACCTTCATAAATAGGCATCTGACTTATGAACATAGAATACATTGCCGGCTGACATTTTGGTCCCGATGCATTTTGACAATTTTTATTATATTGATCAATGGCTATTTTGTTCGAATCAATTTGCTTTCGCAATTTTTGCAGCTTAGTTTTCTGAAATAAAATTTCTGCGCTGATTTTTTTTTGTTGTTCAGAAATTTCTGAACAAGATTTTTTTGCAAAAATAAGTGGGCTTAATAAAATACAAATTAAAAAATAAATTTTTGTCATTACGAGTTCCTTTCTGTAAAAAAGAAAAACCCGGTCTCGCCGGGCTTTTCTGAAATAAATTTAATTTTATAATTACAATGATGTATCCGCGTAGAAAATCATATTTTGTGGCATCAAGATATGTTGCAAATCTCCACCACCAACATTTTTACCCGCCAAAGCATCTTTCGCAGCACCGATACAAGCTGCATTCGTGCTATTCATTTGACCCGTTTGTCTTAAATCAACCAGCATACGCGTATCTGAAATTTTCTTAAATGAAATTGCAGTACGACGTGAAGCTTTACAAAAAGTACTGCTTGAAGCACCCGTATTAATTGTGATTGTTTCGATTTCTTCGTCTTCTAAAGTTGCTGTTAGACCATCTGCAGAGTAATTTAAAATATTTGTTACGAAGGCATCTTTAGGTTTACCACGCTCAGAATCTTGAGCAAAATCTTCTGGTGTTGTTGCAGACCAATTGAAGCGGTAGTCACGAGTGCAAGCTCCAGTTGGTGCTGATCCATTCCAAAATGATTCTGCATAACAACGATAGGCTGCCAACGTATGCGCATCATCCGAGTTGCCGATACTTGAACATGTCGCACCAGACATCGCCACCGGAACCGGTTGACCTAAAAACTGTCCCATTGAAACAACTAAAGGAGTTGATGTTGGAGTACCCGAAGAATCAGTGACTTGCCCACCGGTATTGGTGCACGTTAAATTAATCGCAGGAGTTGCGCCATCGTTATCATGATCAACACCTGTAAATGTACACGAATTTTTTGTAAATCCGGCACCATATATTGATGACACATCTGTTTGCGTACAAGTTCCAATTCCCATCGTTGACCAATTTGTTACATTCACTGGTTTGTTTGTTGCCGAGTTAAAACAACCACCGCCTTCAACGCCCACTTGCCATCCGTAAACAGTTCCGCCACTGATTGGTGTTCCTGGCCAAGAACCTGACATCACATTTGATCGACAAGCCCAGCCGTTAAAACTGTTCGGACCATTTGTAATTGCTGTTGGACGACAATTTTGCAAATTATGAGTCAACGTTGCACCTGTTCTCATCCAAGATTTATTAAATGGAGCAGAGTCTCCGCCAAAACCTGTCGGCACACCATAGACATAAGAACCAAAACTCATCGCATGACCACCAACAGTTGGCGCTGCTGACAAGTGAATCCCTGCATAGGCGCGAGCTTCGTCAGAAGTAAAACCAGTTTTAGATCCACACGCGCCAATACCCTGACTGAAGTTTCCGCCCCAAATCGACAAAGCATAGCGATCATCTACGCCAATTGTTCCATCTGTTGACGGGCACACCACTGGCTTCACCGAAGGGTCGCAAGTTGCTGTATTTTTCGCAAAAGCTTTTCCTGCAAAACGCGCTAATGTAATCGGAAAACCAATACACGGACCATCTGTACAAGTTGCACCAACAGTTTGATATCCTGCAGGAATAGTTTTATCAAAGGCCTTCATAAACCAAGTTCCTGTCGGATCAAATGCATCCATTGAACTGACTGATGATGATGAACCTATTTGTCTTGCAATATTAGCAACTGGAACTTTTACTTTTCCATCTGTACCCAAAGCAATTGCACCTAAATTAACACTTCCATTTAAAACTACAGAAGATGACTGCGAAGAATGACCATTCATATCTTTTGATGATGTATCTTCGAAAACTAAAACACCCTGCTGACTGTCGTCTGTTTTATCTAAAAAATACGCCGTCGTTGCCGTACCTTTTGATGCAGGAAGATCAACTTTGAACGAACCATCACTGGCCACGTCAGCTTCAACAACTGTTGGTGGAGTTGTAAAAGCAACTGCTTTTACTTTTAAATTCGTCGTATCAACATCCATCGCGTTGTTGTCGGCAGAAAACGACATCAATGCCGAAGGCGCTAACGTTCCCGAGATCGTTAATTTAGGAGCGCCACCTGATGAGCCCCCAGAACATCTTGTGACCGCAAAACCCAAAGCAACCGCAGTTGCAATTAATAAAATTTTCTTCATATATTTTCTCCTTGATGAAGTGTTTTTAAGTTTTTAATAATTTATTGAGCGTACTGCTCATCTGCAAAGGTCGCAGAACCAGTAAAACCAATTCCACCATGTGTCGAAGCATCTGTTAACCACGTTGAAGTATTTGCCGGAGAGAAAAATGTATCCATGACTCCAGTTGGCATCAGCGGCGAAGGAGCAGCTCCGCAAGTCGTTGTGATGCTGCTGCCAGCAGATAGAATACATGACGTCGCTGCTGTTTCGCCCATACCTGTAAAAGTACCCGTCAAAGTAGCGCCCGATAAAGCCGACGGTGCCAGTGCAGATTTGCTAAAATATTTTCCAGTCAAACCTGTTGCTAAATTTCCGGTCGCTGTTGCAACGCTAATTTGATCTGTTTGTCCTGATGAGCCCGCAGCGTCTCCACCGTCAGTAATAATTCCCGACATATTGCTGACGGTATCAATATCGCCATTTACAAATGAAATATCAGTACTAATTCTAGTGTGACGAGAAAATCCACATGAACCTGCAACACTCGGACAAATCGGATCGCCACCAGAAGTTTTTGCGCGATTCAAACGTGATTCATACCACAAATGTTTTACAGCTCCAGAGCCATAAATTTTTCCAGCTGTAAATTCGATAGCTCCACCTTGCATCATCGTACCAGTTCCCAAAGTTGCGAATTCAAAATCGCCACCCTTAGCAGGATCTGAAGATCCCGCTGCAAATTTTGCAACGATAATAAATTTAACTAAACCTGGTGTATTACTCTCAATTTTAACTCCATGTGAATAATGCGTATTTCCTGGAATTTCAGAAAACGTTGGATTCTTGGCCGAAGTCACGTTCGCACCGCCTGCAATTGTAAGCACAGCTGATGTCAAACCCGTTGTTCCACTCATCGAATCAATTTGAGCCTGCTTTGCACAACTTAAATCCAAAGTAATTCCTGTAATCGCAATCGATGAACCATCAAACGGCAAACCGCCCGTAGTTTGTTTTTCAATCGCACAAACAATGGCATTAATTAAACTGACCGCTCCAGAAACTGATTCGGGACCCGATGAATCTGCTGCCATAGCACAATAAAATTTTTGCAAAGCATATTTTGGATCAGTTGTTGGCAAACCGATTCCACCCGACACAGGCTCTGCATGGGTCCCACAGCTTGTTGCTGCAGATAAAATATTTAAACCACCTACTGCAAAAGTTCCGCTACCACCCATGGCATTCCCCATACTCTGCATAGTTGTGATCGACGATTTCATTCCCGACGACATCAAGCCGCCAGCCCCCGCCACATTTCCTAAGCCTGAGTTACATCTTGTCACCGCGAAACCCAAAGCAACTGCAGTTGCAATTAATAAAATCTTCTTCATATCATCTCCTTGATGAAGTTTTTTTTTATAAAAAATAAATAGAATGTTATTTTGTTAAAAAAATATATCGGCGACAAGGCCTGATCGTTGACACAGGATCAACGTCTGTATTTTGAAATATTTAGAGCATAAAACCAGATCTAAGTCTGGGCTTTATTTTTTGCATTTTTGTTTCTCGAAATCTTTTTGTGAAAAAAAGATGAGATGGTTTGGCGATAAGCCGAGTTCTGTTCCTCGTGTTGGTTCCCACATTCCCGTCCACGATTCGACAATCATTCCTCTAGGCCCAACATTACTGCAGGGCTCAAGCGATCTGACCCGGAATCTTCAAGCGAGCCGCTTTTATTTTTGTACAAAAATCTTTGAAAAAACCTTTCAGCTTAACCTAAAAACTTTTGCAAAAAACATTTCCGATTGCTCAGAAATGGATTCCCTATTTGATCTTGCTTCGCGCGCGAGTTTGGCTGTTTTCACTCCGACAGCTCCCCTGACTTTCTCCCGTTCCCGAAAATCAGATCATCACTTCGGACATTCTCTCTGTTCCACTGTTCCGTACCTTACGGTAGAGGGGCATTACCCCAGGCGCTGCTCTGTGAAGCTCGGACTTTCCTCCCCTTTTGAAACTTGCGTTTCATCCGCGGCGATTGTCTGCTAAACCATGCAAGGATTATTAGCACCACTTAAGCACGAATGACAATAACTTTACGCCCTAATTCTTGCGATTTTTTGATCAAACAGGTAATTTATCAACTTCACAAAACAAACAGGAGAATTTATGAAATATCTTTTAGCTTTCAGTGTATTTATTTTAGGATTAACGTTCGGAATCAAATCGATCGCAAATTCTGAAAACTCATCAAGCTCTAACGCAAAAACAGATTCAGAAATTTGCAAACCCACTGAAAATGCAAAATGTGAAACGAAACACGAAAACGAAACACATGAACAGCATGCTCAAAACGGCAAAGACTGGACACACAAACGCCTTGAACAGGTCGCAGCTATTTTACCCGAAAAACAAGCTGATAAAAAATTGGCTGCACGCCCAGAAAAAGTTAAATTAACTTCTCCGAAATTTTTATCTGCAATTTCTGGCACAACTGCAAAACTTGAATGGACCGAAGTTGCTGGAGCAAATTTTTATCACGTTCAAGTTTCAAAAGACGCTGGATTCAATAATCGCTCGATGTATGTCGCTGACGAAAAATGGGTTAAAGGAAATTCTTTTGATGTTACAAATCTGGAAGCCGGTCACAAATATTTTTGGCGCGTAGCCGCTGTGAACAGCGAAAATGATTCAATGTTTACAAAATCACTGTTTACATCATCTGCTTTTGAAATTAAATAGAACTTAGAA
>CANBND010000077.1 GCA_947370945.1 Pseudobdellovibrionaceae bacterium
AACTGTCACTGGGCTCAGTCTTTAAAGCTGAATTAAAAATTTTGCTCGAAGGTAAATTAAAAGAAAAATCAAAATTATTAGATGTTGCCGGAATTCCTGAGCGGCTGTTGAAATTATCTGAAAAGGAAACTGAATATTTAAAAATAGGACAGACCTTTTTAAAATGAAATGTTTTGATTGCGGAGCAGGATTAACATTAAATACAAAAGCCAAATCGAAAGAATGGTTTTGTAAAACATGTAGCGGCAAATACGTGTCTGTCATTTATTTTTCAAAAATGATTTCTGAATATGAATACAATAAGCTCATATCTGAAATAAACGTATCAAAAGTCACCAGCAGTCTGAACTGTTTTATTTGTACGGACAGAATGTTTAAGGTCTTTGGTTTTTTAAAATCAAATGAAATTGAAACATGCCGAAAATGTAAAATGGTCTGGTTAAACAGCGGCGAATCTGAAAAAATTCAATCTGATCAAAATATTCTGTTAAATAAAAAGTTAACGGTTCAAATGCCAAGTTCTTATGAGAGGCCGATTGATATCCGACTTTCAGATAATGAAACATATTTTTTAGGTTCACACAGTTTTGGACGTTTTTTTCAATCTGTTATTAACCACGCAATTTTAAGCTCAATAGCTAAAGATTATCCAATTGTTGCATTTTTCATTGGTCTAATTTTAATAGCCATTTTGTTTTTCATTTTTGTGTATTTCTTTAGTTTTTTTAGACTTGCAGATTTTTTATTAATTATTCATCGATAATCACGCCTAAAGGCCAGTGGCCAAATTATGAAAAATGATTGTCATTAAAGCTTCCAGCTTTTAAAATAAAACGATGTCTGATGATGAAGTCAAAACATTAAAAACTGAAATTTCTTTTTTGCGTTCAGAATTGCAATCAAAGCAGATCGAAGTGTCAGCTTATAAAAATGAGCTTTTAAAATTTTCGCAGCAGCTTGATGTGCTTATGAAAAAGTCAAACGATGACGTTCGAATTTTAAATCAAATTCATAAATACTTGTCACCGACGGAAATACCGCAGTTTCCGGGCTTTGAATTCAGCCGTAAATTTGTTTATGGATCAAAATTCGGCGGCGATTATTTCGATATTTTTGAACATGATGATAAAATGAAATTTGGCGTTATTATTTCTTCGGCCACGGGTTATGCGATGTCGGCGTTATTTTTATCGTTGATATTAAAAGTTTCACATTTGATGGAAGCTAAAAAAGGGATGTCTGCAGTTCAAGTCATGGAGCATATTGGTACTGAATTGAAAACGTTAGCTTCTGAAAAGGATCAGGCCCAAATTCTGTATGCAGTCGTGGATCGAAGAGACTGGACTTTTACTTTTTCAGCCGTTGGCCGAATCCAAGGTTTTTTTGTAAATCCAGGCGAGCCTTTGCAGCTGATATCTTCAGACAGCACAGGCTTAGGTCCAGCGTTGAACCCGAAATACTCTGAAATTAAATTAAATCTGGAACCTAAATCGAAAATTATTTTAGTCACAGAAGGTCTTATGGATATTCTAACACAAGACGAAATGGCTGCGATCATTCAATCGCCTTCGGTAAAATCTGTGCACGATGTGCGAAATGATTTACTTGTCGCTGCGCAAATTAAATCAGGTCTAGAATTGCCGATTAGAGATCAGACTGTCGTCGTGATCGAAGTCAAAGACAGAATAATCAAGCTAGCCAAATCCTAGTTCATTTGCTAAAAATAGAATTCACTTTAAACAGGGGATTTTTTTATGGCAGAAGTTAATATTTACGAAGGCGCATTAGATAAAGGTTTAGAAGGTGTTGTCGCTTGTACAACTGCAATTTCATTTATTGTTGGAAATACTTTAATTTATCGCGGATACACGATCGAGGATTTATCACAAAATTCAACATTCGAAGAAGTGACATATTTATTGTGGAACAATAAATTACCAAATAAAACTGAACTAGACAGTTTTAAATCTGAATTAAATAAAAATATGACTTTAGATGCAGGATTTATTTCTGTATTAAAAACATTACCCACAAATGTTCATCCTATGGCATGGCTTCGCACGGCCGTTTCATTGATGTCACATTGGGATTCGGATTCAAATGATAATTCAAACGAAGCCAATCAAAAAAAAGCAATTCGGTTGACTGCAAAAATGGGATCGCTTGTAACAGCTTTTGAAGCTATTCGAAACAAACGTGAAATTTTATCTCCGAAGTCTGGTCAATCTTTAGCATGGAATTTTATGTATATGCTGAAAGGTACTGAGCCCGATGCAGACACAGTTAAATTATTTGATACATGTTTAGTACTGCATGCCGATCACGAATTAAATTGTTCTGCATTTGCAACGCGTGTAACAACGTCATCATTATCTGATATGCATTCGGCAATTGTTTCTGCAATTGGCGCCCTCAAAGGCCCATTGCACGGCGGAGCCAATGAACAAGTCATGGTTATGCTTGCTAAAATCGGCACAATGGAAAAAGCACAGCAATTCGTAAAAGATGCTTTAGCTGCAAAAGAAAAAGTCATGGGTATTGGTCACCGCGTTTACAAAGACGGTGATCCTCGCGCCGCGATTTTAAGAAAATTTTCAAAACAGTTAACTGCAAAAATTGGTAAACCTGAACTTTATGAAATGTCAGCGTTGATTGACGATACAATGCAAAAAGAAAAAGGCCTGATGCCGAATGTCGATTTTTATTCGGCAACAGTTTATCACGCGATGGGAATTCCAACAGATATTTTTACGCCGATCTTTGCGGTGTCACGTGTAGCTGGATGGATCGCACATTGTATGGAGCAATACGAAAAAAATCGTATTTACCGTCCGCGCGGAAAATGGCAAGGTCAAGAAGGCTTAAATTGGAAAACAGTTGATGCGCGCTAAGTTCGTATCAAGCTTATTATTCGCGTCTGTTATTATTCTTTTGTCCGGTTGTGCAAATCTGACAAAAGATTTATTAAAAGACCCCGAAGTTAAAATTTTAGATTTAGTAGTTTCAAATATTTCGGCAGAATCTGTGACTGTAAATTTAAAATTGAATGTGAATAATCCGAATCCGATTCCGTTAAAATTAGGCCAAGTCGGTTACAATTTAAAATTATCTGGCCAACAAGTGACTGAAGGCCTGTTTGATCAAGGGATTGATATACCGGCCAGTGGTGCAAATGATGTCGTGATTCCTTTGACGTTTAAATATAATGCTGTTGAAAGCTTAGTGAATAGTTTTTTGAAAAAAAAAATGACTAAAGATTACGAATTATCTGGTACCGCGAAAATGGGATTTTTCTCAGTTCCATTTTCTAAAAAAGGCGAAATTAATTTTAAGAAATAAACAAGCAGGGCTAAATTATTATGTCGTC
Organism: Pseudobdellovibrionaceae bacterium; assembly: GCA_947370945.1. Taxonomy (GTDB): domain Bacteria; phylum Bdellovibrionota; class Bdellovibrionia; order Bdellovibrionales; family Bdellovibrionaceae; genus Pseudobdellovibrio. The sequence continues at coordinate 3,368 of CANBND010000077.1, forward strand.
TATCTTTACAAAAATAATTAATAATGAATTGCCATCATATAAAATTCACGAAGACGAATTAACGATTTCTATTTTGGCTTTGGATCAAGTCAGCCCAGGGCATGTGATCGTAATTCCGAAACAAGAAGTGAATCACTGGTTTGATGTGCCGGCCGATGCATACACGCGTGTCGGTTTAAATGCGCAAAAAATAGCAAAAGCGATTCAAAAATTTTCAGGTTGTCCTCGAGTGGGTACGATTGTCGCTGGGTTTGAAGTTCCGCATTATCATCTGCATTTAATTCCTGCCTGGAGCATTCCAGATATTGATTTCAAGCGTGCAAAAAGATTATCAAATGATGAAATGAAAAAAATTTCTGATGCGATTAAATCGTATTTACAATTTTAAAAACTTTATTTAAACGCAATCATCAAGCTGCCATTTTTTACTTTATCAATAACGTGTCGTAAAAAATCATCTTTGTTCAGCGCGAAACAGCCCCAGCTGCGGCCAATTCGCCCTTCGTTCGCTATCCATTGATCTGATACATAGTCTGCCGAATGCATGACGATGGCTCGTTGTTTGGCTTTTGAATTTGTTGCACTCAGTCCGTCAAGCTGCAAAGAAGAGCCATGTTCGCCAATGTATTTTTCTTGAATTAAATAAAGTCCTAAAGAACTCATTTTTGAATCTTCAATATTTGAAAATTTTTCGGCGAATGTATCACCTGAGTTTAATCCATGAGCGACTAAATATTTTTCGACTTGTCCGGTATCAGTCTGAATCACAATCATGCGATCTTTGCTGGAAGATTTTCTGAAATCAACAAAAGTAACATAATTTTTATTCTCAATTTTAGATTCGTGTTCTGAATAATATTTCAAAAGTGTATCGACAGTGGATTTTGGGATATCGTTTTCCAGAGCAGATTTTTGAATATGCTCTGGATTAAAAGCCCAGCTGGTATTTGACAAAAAAAGCATTATTAAAAATAGTATTTTCATAAAGCATAATGAAACATAACAAAATATTTGTATCGAACAATTTCGATACAGACTGGTCGCAAATTAGCTGTAAGTCCCAGAAACCCAGACAAAATTACAGTCGAACTTCAATAATTATCACAAAAATTGTCACATAAATTCAGACGCGTCGATTCATCAAATTTTGTTATAGAACAGATCGAAATAATATTTTTGTGTGAAATATAAAATTCGGTTATTCTGTATTTGCTGTTCATACAGCGCGAAAGGAGGTGGTGTTATGGTAGAATCAATTGACATAACTAAGGCGGGGGTGGCGGCTGAATAAGCCGTCCTCTGTACCGTAAGGTAAAGAGGTATTGCACCTCTGCCGAACGTCAATGAAACTCAGCAATTGCGCTGAGTTTCGGGTCGGATCGGCTTATTAAATAAATAAGCCGATCCTCCTTTAATGCTTTTTCTTTTTTTATCTGATAGTTTCAAATCATGCAGATCAATCACTTTATTAACGGCGAATTTGTAACTTCTGAAAATTCGTTTCAAAAATTAAATCCATTTAATCAAAATATTTTATCAACAGTATCTAATGCGAATACGCTCGACATCATAAAATCCATTCAAGCTGGGCAACTTGCTTTTTACGAATGGAAAGATTCGACTTTGGTGGATCGATTAGGCTGGCTACAAAAAATTAAAACCGAATATGTTAATTTTAAAAATGAAATCATTCGATCAGAGGCCACAGATCAAGGTTTGTCGTTCAAATTCACAGAGAATTCAAATTTTAAAATCGGTTTGCAAATTATTGATAGACTGCTGATCGAAATCAACCAACAGCTTGAATCCACAGAAAAAAATATTATATATACACCCGTAGGTTTAATCAGTGTTTTTTTGTCATGGAATTTGTCGAATCGTTTATTTATTGAACGCGCGTTGGCTGCCGTAATGGCTGGAAATACTGTAATTGTTAAATGTTCTTCGTCGGCACCGAACACAGGAAATATCTGGGCGCAGATATTAAAAAAAATAAATTTCCCCAAAGGTGTTATTCAATTTATTTATTCGGATGAACAAATTGTAAAAGATTTGTTGGTGACTCACCCAAGTGTCAAAGCCATTTCGTTTGCAGGTAACTTAAAAAATGGATCTGATGTTTTAAAAAAATCATCATTGTTGTCACACAATCATTTTAAAAAAATTCAAATATCATGTGGCGGAAAAAATCCTGCCATCGTTATATCTGAACCCGATGAAAATATAGCCGCTGATGTTTTAAATTCGTTTATGTCAGGGCAGGGCCAATTGGCTTGGAATTCGTCGAGGCTATTTATTTTAGAAAAGCATGCGGACATTTGGAAAGATTTACTGAATCAGTATTTACAAAATATGAAACCGCTTGAAAATATTGAACAAGACTCTGTGTGGTCGCCGATGATTAAAAAATCGTCTGTGAATTTATTTAATGACATACAAAGTTTAGCAAAATCAGATCAAGCTAAATTAATTTTTTCAAATCATATTCAACACGTTCCGGAAAATTATTTAACGCCGACATTCACGAAGGACATGTCGAATTGTTCGACGTTACAGCAGGATCAAGTGACGGCGCCTTTGTTTATTATTTCTGAAGTTAAATATCCGTTTGATATTCCAAAATATTCAAATGTTTCGTATTATGGTTTTGGAGCTAGCCTTTGGTCTGAACTAAGCAAGGGGCAAAAAATAATTGATCAATTGGATGTCGGTCATGTCAGTCAGAACAAATGGTTTGTTTATAATTCCGAACCTATCAGGGCCGTCAAACAATCGTCGTTCGGTATACAAGATTATCGTATTTTTGGCGATTTTTTCAGTAACGCCAAAGTTTTGTCATAAATATTACTGAACAGTATATTTATTCAGTTCTACTGAATAGTATAGCTCTTAGATCGCAAGCGTAATTCGCATTGTGGGCAGAAGGCTTCTTCTTTAATTTCGCCGTTATCCAGTGTAGAAACGCTGATTTCTAAATTCGTTGCACACAGTGAACAGTTACATTGAAGCGAAACAAAGGCCTTTTGGAATACATTAGATGTGTTTTCGTAATAATGAATATCAGTTAATTTTAACGAGTTTTCAATTTTCATAAAATGCGCTCCTCCTGAGCTGTAATTAAACTTTGCTCATCCTGAGCAATTAAAATCTATGCAATCCGCATTCACAGACCAAAATCCGATCCAGATTCGGCATGCGTTTGTTGAAATCAAAATAAACAGTTCTATCACTTGGCGTTTCATTGCAACAAAAGATCAAGAACAATTTCAACTGTTATAAAGGAGACACAATGAAATATCAATTCGGGTTATCGATCTTAGTCTTGGCACTGACCGCAACTTTTTCTGTAGGCTGTATGAAAGTCAAAAAGAAAGACGAGGTCGTTCAGCAAACGGCGACGGGTATGCAAGCTGGTTCGAATCCAGAACAGGATATGAATAACTTTACTGAAATTGCATCATGGTTTACGCCAAATACTTCTGTTGGAGTTGATTTTAATTATTTAAAAGATTCTAAAAATGTAGAATTTATTTTTTCAGACAGCTTGTCTCGGCTTTTGTATGTTGAAATTGCATCAGATTCGCAAACTCATCAATTTAGAGTAGACGTTTCAGAAAGTAAAAAATGGAAATCGCCTTATGTATCAGATAAAATAGTCACCTATAGTTTTTATGACAGCGATTTGCCATCTAAGCAATTACTGGGTATTGTTGATGTAATGCCAATTTTAGATCTTAATTTGATCAATGATTTAGATCTGTATACAGAATTTAAAATGACATCTAATACTCAGAAAATTTATTTCAAGAGTTTGATTTTAAAAAAAGGAAAAAAACTTTTGCTACAAAATTTTTCAGGTCGTATTTGGATCGAACGACTTGAATCCGATGGTGGTTTTATACAGACATTTAATACGGATCAGACGGCACAGGTCGGGCAATCTGGAAGAGATTCTGGGCAGGTTCAAATTAAAATACATCAGTCATCTGGTTTTCTAAATTTATTTGTAGTCGGAGAAAATGGTGGAGCTGGGGATCGAGCAAAAGATCCAGATGCGCAGATCAACGGCCAAAATGGAAAAAATGGCAAGGCCGCTTTTTATACAAAACCATCAGCTGCGGCGAGAGATTCGGGCGCAATCGGAATTTGTACTGTTGGGGAAAATGGTGGCGATGGTGGTGATGGTCAAAAAGGCTATCCGGGTAACAACGGTCTTGCTGGAGGTACGGTACAAGAATATCAAATTTTTGCAATTGATGAAAAAATTAAAATAAATATTTTTTATAAGTACGGAAATTTTGGCTTAGGATCAAAAGGCGGATCTGGTGGTTTAGCGGGACTTGGTGGTCAAGGTGGCAGTCGTCTAGAGGCCTTTGGTTGTGCAGGTGGATCAAGTGGCACCAGCGGAACTGCGGGATCCGCTGGTAATGATGGAAAAAATGGTTCAGACGGTTTAATTATGCCATCAAAATTATTTATAAACGGCCACAGCGTTCTGTTTAATAATGAAAACTAAAACGTTAATTTAATTTCTTGATCCAGATTGTGTTTTTGAAAAGCGAGGTCGATCAGTTTTGTGATCAGATCAGAATAATTCAGACCTCGTGCTTGCCACATCATCGGGTACATCGAAATTTTTGTAAAGCCGGGCAGCGTGTTGACTTCGTTCACGATTAAACTGCTGTCAGGTCGCATGAAAAAATCAACACGGGCCATTCCATCGCAGTTTAATGATTTATATGTTTCAACAGCCAATTTACGAATATTTTCTGTTTCAGATTCAGACAATTTCGCAGGGATAATAATTTCGGCACCATTGTCGTCCAGATATTTTGCTTCATAAGAATAAAATTCGTGTTTAACAACCAATTCACCCGGAGTCGCAGCTTCTGGAGCGCTGTTTAAGCCCATCACCGAACATTCGATTTCACGGCCCTGAATAAATTCTTCGGCAATAATTTTATGATCGTATTGAAAAGCATCGGCTAATTTTTGTTGAAAATCTGTTTCAGATTTTATTTTGTGAACGCCCACAGATGATCCGGCATTTGCAGGTTTGATAAAAAATGGCAGACCCAGATTTTTTGAAATTTGCGCAAAATCTGTTTTTTCATTTTTTCGTAAAACTTGAAATTTAGAATTCGGAATATTTGCAAAAGTCATAGCGATTTTCATGTATTCTTTATCCATGCAGATCGCGGAACCCAATACGCCACAACCGACAAACGGCACATTTATCATTTTAAATAAACCTTGTAATGTGCCGTCTTCGCCGTTGGTTCCGTGAACAATCGGAAATGCGCAATCAAAAGAATTTTTTTCATGGGTGATTAAATTTAAAATAAAAGGTTTTCCAAGGTAAGAAATTAAGGCGACGGGGGGCTGATTTTGCAAATCAGAATCATTCAGTGCAGTATATTCAGATATATTTTTTTCTGAAAATAAATACCAAGTGCCTTGTTTTGAAATTCCAATCAATGTTGCATCGAATTTATTTTTATCTAAAGCTTTATAAATATTAAATGCGGATCTGATTGAAACTTCGTGCTCAGAGGATCTGCCGCCAAAAATGATCGATATTTTCTTTTTCATGAAGATAGCATGAACTATCTAACACATTTCGACAAGTTCTTTACAAAGTCTAATGAGGCCCGTTTTAGATAACTGATCGAATTCGGAATCGGACAGCGAATACGAGCTGGAAATGATTTTAGTATAACGATCCGTGATAAAATCATCAGAGGGGCAATCTTCGGTATCAATACCCATTTTTTTTAAAGAAGATTTTTCGGAATCATTTGAGCTGATTGCTATGACCGGATTTTGTTTTTTTAATACACGAGCGATGACCTTCGCAGAATCACTGAAGCCTACGATGGGTTTGCTGTCAGCATGAAAACCATTAATCAGGGCTTCTGTAGCTGATGAGTCTGCTGAATGTGTCAATAATATCAGACTGTCATAAGATTTTGTTTCGACAGTCTGCGTAGCATTTAAATTTTGAATTTGAATAGCTGAATCTAATAAAATTTTTTGTAAGTAATGAACCATCGGACTCATTTTAAATTCGTCAGAAACTATAATTGCGATTTTTTTCACAGCTATTAATTTCCGGTGTTGATACTGTTTACAAATACGCAGTTTTCAGCCAAAACTTTGCGGTTTCCGTAGGGCATCAACCCACGTACACAGTATTGCAAAACTTTAGATAAGAATGGCAATTGGCCTGCGACAATAAAAGTATAATGACTGCGCGAAGGGTTGCCTTGGTCATTGAGTTCTTTACCGTCTAATAAATCAAATTCAATTTTTCGTGCGCTGACTTGGCATGTTTGTGAATCAGGGCAAATCGTTGTGTCAACAAGCGAAGGATTTAAATTCACCTTTGTTGGCGCAACAGTTAAATTGTGACAAGTGACTTTGTCTTCTTTGCAGTAATCTTTGCCTGTAAAATAATACAAAATTGGTAATAACAGTGGATCCGATTTTGTTGGATTAAACGGATCATATTTGCGTTCAATATTTGTAAAAGACAACTCAGTTTGCAAAAAATTTTCCATGCTGTGAACAAAATTAATTGAAAATTCTGTTTGTGTGTTGACGATTGATTTGACTCGCAAATCTTGTTTAAAACGTTTTATATTTTGACTGTCTTCAAGTGTTATTGTTGATAATACGGAACTAAATTCATTCACCTTGATTTTACCAAAATCTAAAACCCCAACAGCATCGCCCATGGCTTGTTGCACATCTTTGGCGGCGACAATGGGGCCCAAATTTTGTTCTTCAAGATTTTGTTTTTTTAAGCACGATATATTTAAACCTAAAACCAAAACGGCGCTGAATGTGATTAAAATATTTTTCATATCGAATCCCAGCCCCAAACCCAAATTGGCAACGGTAAAAGCTGGCTTAATACTTTTTGAGTTTCAGGTTTCATAAAATCAAGTTGGTTAATGCTGTTTGGGCCAAAAATAATTTGGACCAAATCAGTTTCACTAGCCAATGTGTATAAATCAGTGCCGACGCCAAAAACTATTTCACCATGTTTTTTTTCAAGAACGATTTGATCAAAACCTTCAGATTTAAATGCTTTTTTAATTTTTGTCGCAATAGAATCAAAATCTTGAATCCGAATCATGCCCAAATAACCTTGATGTTCGGTTGGTGAAACCATTCGCAATTTATTTCTTAAATTGACAGAATGAATTGGTGTCATAATTGTATACGATTTATTTTCTGTTTGAATCATATAACTGAATAAATCCATCAAACATTGAACGTTTCCGCCCCATTCGTGAATATAGTTTGTTAGATCTGCACCTTTGCCTTCGACAGCATAAGCCATTAATTGATTCTGTTGATTCCAAATCGTAAAAACATTTGAATTCGGAATTCTTAAACATTTTTGAATATCGTCCACAGTGCGTACACCGTTTACTGTGTGCTGGTTATAAATTTTCAACATTGCATTGGGATCGATTTGCGAACCTTTAATAAATTTATAATCTTTATTTTCGATGGGTAAAGGTTGATTCATTACGTAGGTGTATTCAAAACCGGCTAATTCAAAACCAAATTTTCTGTAATAGTCATATTGGTCTGTCCATAAAATAACGAGATCACAATTTTGTGCTGTGGCTTTGGCTAAACAATTTTGTAAATTCTGTGTGCTGAGGCCTTTGTTTCTGTGATTCGGGTCAGTGACGACAGAGCCGATCGCGCCGATTCTGAAAATAGCATGCGGAGTTTTTGTGATGACGGGTTTAATCAACGCATGAGAAACAATTTGATTGTCTTCTTCAATGATGCTCATGTTGTGTAGATTTTGGTGAGTTAAAGCCGTGGGATATTCTTGATTAATTTGCCATTCTGCATTTTGACGCAAATTTTTATTTAAAAATTGAACTAATTTATCCAGCTCATGAGCTTCTGGCGAACGCGGTCCTTGCATAGTGCCTCCAATAAGCTCTTATCATAACCGAAAAATGAATATTTTTGATGGCCAGTTTCACTTGAAATTGACTTAGGGCCAGAATTTTCTTAGATTAGCGCTGTATGACAAGTTTAATTTTCGGAGGAAAACATGGCTGATTTAACGCAAAAATGGAAAGAAAACAAATCTGGAAAAATGTTTGTCGATCAATCGTGTATTGCCTGTGACGCTTGTGTTCTGTCTGCGCCGAAAAATTTTGCTATGCACGAAGACGATGGTCATGCTTTTGTAGTGAAACAACCTGAATCAACCGAAGAAATTTCAGCCTGCAAAGAAGCGATGGAAGGCTGTCCTGTTGAAGCCATCGGTGACTTTGGCGATAACAATTAATTTTTTGATTTGAAAAAAACACCCTTAGACTTTGGTCTGACTTTAAAAAAACTTAAAAAAAAATACCCTGATGCGCACTGTGCGCTGAATTTTAAAAATCCATTTGAATTATTAATTGCAACAATTTTATCGGCTCAATGTACGGATGTGCGTGTTAATATTGTAACTGAAGTTTTATTTAAAAAATTCAAGACGCCTTCAGATTTGGCAGTTGCTGATGTTGAAGATATCGAAAAAATAATTCATTCAGCTGGATTTTATAAAAATAAAGCTAAAAATATCAAAGCCTGCTGTCAAATATTATCGGAAAAATATAACGACGAAGTTCCAGCTGATTTAGATCGACTGGTTGAACTGCCCGGTGTCGGGCGAAAAACGGCGAATGTGGTTTTAGGAAATGCTTTTGGTATTGCCAGCGGTGTCGTTGTTGATACGCACGTGATGCGATTATCGAATCGGTTCGGTTGGATTAAAAAATTAACTGACGCGGTAAAAATTGAAAGTAAACTGAACCAATTGTGTCCGCAAAAAGACTGGGTGATGTTGTCACATTATTTGATTTCTCATGGGCGGGCAGTTTGTAAAGCGCAAAACCCACAATGTCAGGACTGTTTTCTAATGAAAGATTGTCCAAGTAAAAATATTTAGATAGTATAATATCATGTTACAATCCTATTTTGAGAGCCTAAAATACGTTGGGCATTTACTGCCAGT
>CANBND010000078.1 GCA_947370945.1 Pseudobdellovibrionaceae bacterium
ATGAAAAGAAAGTCGACGATGACTCAATCCAACCACACCCTCGTGAAAAAGGCGTAACTTATGAATTCCCCGTACTCAAAGGCTATCCAATGTTCTGGATTCAAACTGTAAAAATCAGTTCGCGCTCAAACGCACAAACTGACTACGGCGATATCAACGGAACAATTAAAAATATCACATCGAACCAACGTCAAATCGGCAAACCGACAACATTAAATATCACAGGTGATTTTAAATCTAAAAATGTCGTGGGCCTCAAAGCTAACGCCGTATTTAATAATATGAAGGCCCAACCCGAAGTTGATTTCGACATTGCAATTGCAAACTACCCGCTTGAAAAATTAGAACTATTAAATTCTGCCGACGGAGCCATCCAAATTCCAAAGGCCAGCAACAGCTTATCTGTCGAAGGCAAAACTGTTGGTTTTAAAAATTATGATCTCAAACTTTTAAATACGTTTAAAAATGTCAGCTTCGAAACCACAGCCAAAGAACCCGTCGTTCAAGACATACTCAAACAAACTTTCGCAACCATCACAGATTTTGATTTAAAAGCCTCAGCACACGGCGAATTGAAAGACTTAAGTATGGATATTTCATCTAGCCTTGGCGACAAATTACAAAAAGCATTCAGCAGCTTATTGCAGAAAAAAATCGATGAAGTGAATGCACAGATCAAAGCCAAAATTGACGGTGAAATCGGTAAAATCAAAAAAGATATCGACGATCAAGTCAACGGCTTAAAAATCAAATTCACAGGCGAAGTCGCAAAAGCGCAATCACAATTAGATAGCCAGAAAAAATTGGCCGAAGACCGTATGAATGTCGCAAAAAAAGACGCCGAAAACCAAGCCAAAAATAAATTGCAAAACGAAGCCCAAAAAGCCGCCGAAGAATTAAAAAAGAAATTAGGTTTTTAAAGTCATGCCCACAATGATCCTCGCCCATCCCAGATCCAGATCAACACAGGTCCTTAACTGTTTTAAAAATAATTTGGGCGAAATTTTTAATTTGCATATAGTTAATCCCGAAAGCTATGAATTGGGATCCTACTTAGATCCGGATCCACTTTTTGTAATTTCAAAAAAACCTTGGGTCAAAAATTACATCAATTATATTTTTGATAAAATCGAAGCCGAACCCGAATGTGCTTTCAAAGTTTTTTACGAACACATCATCTTTAACAATGAAATTCAAAACCGGCTTCAGACTTTAAGTCTTACAACAATTTATATTAAGCGCGTCGATGAACTTGCGGCCATCAAAAGTCTTTTAGTTGCTGTCAAACGAGGCTTCACAAAAGAAACTGAACAGAAAACGACTCCGTTTTACACTTCACCCGCTGCATTTTACTATGCTTACACTCAATGTGTGATCATGCCCAATTTGGCAAAAAGTATTTTCAAAATAGATTACGAAACAACCTACGAAACTTTTGACACAAATAATTTTCCGTATCTGCAAATCCAACCACAGACTATGCGCCAAGATTCTGTGAATACATTTCAGCTTTTAGAAAACGAATTAGAAATCGAACGCTGGTACAAAGCTCTGCTCTAAAACCGATCGTTATAAATTTTGGCGAACACTTAATCAACTTTAAAACTGCAACCAATCCACAGCACCGTTCGTCTTGCGAAACGGCTTATCTTTTTGTAAAAATACTGTGGCTGGCAATTTATCAACGTCATAGTATTTTGATAAGAAATTATTTTTGTCCCAAATTCTGATAAAAGGCTCATTGTCTAGTTCAGGAAAACTTTTTAAAAATTTTTGAATATCTTCGGTCTCGGAATCTAAATTAACTGCAATGAACTGATTTTTTTTACTTTCACCATTACTGTCTGTTCGATTTTTTTTCATAAACTGAATGATCTCAGGAATTTCATTCACGCACGGCGCACACCAAGATGCCCAAAAATGCACAATCACCAAATCACCCTGATCATAGGATTTTAAAATCGATTCTTGCATCAAGTTATCCGCATAAGGTTTGTCTACATATGACGTAAATATATTTTTAATGTTGGTAATAGGTTCAATGCTTTTGACTGCGCCCTGGCCCGCCTGGGGCTTTTTAATATCGTATGAAATATAATCTTTCGCATAAAAAACACCAGCCACTGTGCCTGCTGCTAAAATCAAAAATAAAATTCCTAATTTAAGTTTCATCTGATTCCCTTGTACAATTAAATTATCATTTTAATTAAAAAAAAAGCCTAGTTTCCACTAGGCTTTTTCAAATTTTATTTTAAAATTTCATTAGATTTGAAAACTATCTTGTAACGAACATTGCCGCACGAGATTTGTTTTTCATCTGACGAATACCTTTTTTAGTTTTCGCTGCAGCAACAGATTTAGCTTTTTTAATTTTACTAGCTGCTTTGATAACAACTTTGTCATCTTTTTTAGCTGCTCCAGATTTTTTAGTGTCTTTAGCTTCCATTTTTGCTTTCCAATCGAAATCTACGAATTCAAGAAATGCCATCTCAGCTTTGTCACCCGGACGACGTCCGATTTTAACAACGCGAGTATAACCACCCGGACGATCTTTAAATCGCGGAGCAATATTTTTTACAATTTCTAAAGCCGAATCACTATTTGCAAGCTTCGAAGAAATAACACGAATAGAATTCAAGTTACCTTTACGGCCTAAAGTGATTGCTTTTTCAATGTGACGACGAACTTCCTTAGCTTTAACAACAGTCGTTTTAATACGACCGTGCTCTACTAAAGAAATCATTAAACCACGCATAAGTGCTTTTAAAGCCGTTGTTTTACGACCAAAATGTTTTGTCAGACGACGATGTGAAGACATATATAACCTCTCTCTATAACCGCAGGTCAAACTGCGGCAACTCAATAACTCAAATTACGACTGCTGAACTTCACGCTTCGACTGAGGCGGAGGTACATTTGGATCCCAACCCGGAGGCGGCCATCCATCGATCTTCATTCCAAGACCAAGTCCCATTTCAATTAATATTTCTTTAATTTCATTTAATGATTTACGGCCAAAATTTTTCGTCTTCAGCATTTCACCTTCAGAACGAACAACCAATTCACCAATGTAGCGAATGTTTGCGTTCTTTAAGCAGTTTGCAGAACGAACACTTAATTCAAGATCATCAACTGATCTGAATAAATTATCGTTCAAAGAGCTGTGTCCCATTGATTTAATTTCTTCAGATGGCTCTAATGATTCATCAAAAGTTAAGAAAATCTGTAGCTGTTCTTTTAAAATTTTAGATGACAAAGAAATTGATTCTTCAGGCTTTAATGAACCATCCGTCCAAACTTCTAATGTTAATGCATCGTAATCTGTTCTTTGACCAACACGTGCATTCGACACTGCATAATTCACTTTGCGAATTGGGCTGTGTAAAGCATCAATTGCGATGTAACCCACAGGCAGTTGCTCTGCACGATTTTCAACAGGAACGTAACCACGACCGTAAGAAACAATAATTTCAGCGTTGAAATTAGCGTTACTTCCAAGAGTCGCAATATGTTGATGTGGATTTAAAATTTCAACTTTATCGTTTGTAACGATATCAGCAGCGGTCACAACGCCAGCGCCTTTTTTAGAGATTTTTAAAGTAAAAGTCTCTGAAGAATGTTGACGAAAACGAACTTGCTTTAAGTTCAAAATAATATCTGAAACGTCTTCTAAAACGTCAGGTATTGTCGAGAACTCATGAAGTACTCCGTCAAATTTCACAGCAGTCGCTGCCGATCCCATCATAGAGCTCAATAAAATACGGCGTAACGAATTACCTAGTGTAACTCCGAAACCACGCTCTAAAGGTTTGATAATGAACTTAGCGTACTCAGATGTCTGAGTTTCTTTTTCAATTTCAAAACCTTTAGGCTTGATCAGTTCTCTCCAAAATTTAAAATAGTGCTCTTGCATTTAAACCCCTTAAATTATTTAATTTAAATTGTTACGTACGATTATCGAGAGTAATACTCAACGATCATGCTTTCTTCGACTGGAATAGAAACTTCATCACGTGAAGGGAAGTCTTTGATAGTTCCCTTGAAGGCAGCGTGATTAGCGTCTAACCAAGAAGGCATAGTACGTCTAGCAACTGATTGAATACCGATTAGTATTTTGTTCATCTCGCGGCTTTTTTGAGCCACTTCGATCACATCACCTTTTTTAACAACGAAACTAGCGATATTTACACGCTTGCTGTTAACAAGAAAGTGATTGTGCGAAATCAACTGACGAGCTTCACGACGAGAACTTGCGTAACCTAAAGTATAAATTACATTGTCTAAACGTAATTCTAAATACTTCAATAACTCCGTACCTGTGATCGCCTTTGATTGATCCGCTTTTTCAAAATATCTTCTGAATTGTTTTTCAGACAAACCGTAATAACGTTTTGCTTTTTGCTTTTCACGTAACTGTAACGCGAACTCAGAAAACTTTAAACGCGATTGACCGTGTTGTCCTGGTGGATAGGGTCTTCTTTCGAAAGAACACTTATCAGTAAAACAACGATCGCCTTTTAAAAATAATTTCGTATTTTCACGGCGGCATAACTTACAAACTGAACTTTTAATACAACTCATATATATCTCCGATTATATTCTTCTACGCTTAGGGGGGCGGCAACCATTGTGAGGAACTGGTGTCACATCCTTAAGACTTAAAACTCTCATGCCCGCTGCTGCTAGAGCACGAATTGCTGGTTCTCGACCGGCACCTGGGCCAGTTAAATAAACATCAACAGATTTCATTCCAGATTCCATCGCTTTTTTAGCTGCGTCCTCAGCTGCTAATTGAGCTGCATACGGAGTTCCTTTTCGAGAACCTTTGAAACCCATGTGACCAGCTGATGACCAAGATACCGTCGCACCAACTGGATCAGTGATTGTAACAATCACATTTCCGAAGCCAGCGGCAATATGACAATTACCTTGAACAATATTTTTTTTAACTTTTTTCTTAGGAGCTGCTTTTTTTTCAGTATTTGTACTCATATCATACTCCTAATTATGCAATTTTCTTTTTGTTAGCGACAGTCTTCTTTGGACCCTTACGAGTACGTGCATTCGAGCGCGTGTTTTGTCCGCGAACGGGAAGACCTTTTCTGTGACGAGTTCCACGGAAGCAATTAACATCTGTTAAACGCTTGATAGACATTCCCACTTCACGACGTAAATCACCTTCAACTTTGAAAGATCCTTCGATTAACGCACGCATCTGAGCAATTTGCTCATCCGTTAAAGCGTCTGTTCTTAAATCTGAAGATATTTTAATTTGTTTACAAATTTTTTGTGCTCTTGGACGACCAATACCAAAAATATAAGTTAACGCGATTTCAACGCGCTTATTTCGAGGTAAATCGATACCCATTAAACGTGCCATTATTTAACCCTGCCTTTGCTTATGCTTTGAATTTTCACAAATAACGCGTACAACGCCTTTTCTTTTGATGACTTTGCACTTGTTGCAAATTTTCTTAACTGATGGTCTGACTTTCATAGATTTCCCCGTAAAAAGGTTAATTTATTAACATTACAACATTTTGAAGTCTAGCTTTAAATTAATAAACCTAAAGACTTTTTAATTTCTTCGAAAACTATACTTGGTCTCTGCATTCCGTCTATTTCGAACAGTGTTTTTTTCGTTCGATAATATTCAATCGTAGGTCCCGTATTTTTTTCGAACTGCGCAAGCCGTTCAACAATTACGTCTTCTTTATCATCCGGTCTTTGTACGACCTGACCACCACATTTGTCACAAACCCCGCTAGCCTTGCCGGGTTTGGTCTTTATGTGATAGATCTCACTGCAATTTGTGCATGTGCGACGACCCGTCAAACGTTCTACTAAGATCTGAGGATTGATCTTAAAATAAATAACTTTATCAATCTGGTCAGCATTAGATTTAAGCATTAAATCTAAGCTTTCAGCTTGTGCTATAGTTCTCGGAAATCCATCTAGTATCACAGATTTTTCAGATTGAGATGTTAAGTAATTTTTAACTAAACCAATCATTATTTCATCCGGAACAAGTTTTCCTTGATCCATAAAATTTTTTGCTAGTATACCAAGATCTGATCCTTGTATTATAGCTCCTCTCAAGAGGTCTCCAGTACTTAATTGAACATAACCATATTTATCGATGAATTCGCGGGACTGAGTTCCTTTCCCAGAACCCGGAGCTCCGATAAAAATAATCTTCAAAATTGTACCCTTCTGCTACGAATTTTCATTCCCTTAGCAAAAGATTCATATTTTCCCGACAGTAAATGAGATTGAATTTGCTGAGATGTGTCGATTGCAACTCCAACCAAAATTAACAAACTTGTTCCACCAAAATAAAATGGCAAGTTGAAATTCTGAATTAATAAACCTGGCAATATACAAATCACGCAAAGATAAAAACAACCCAATACGTTAATTCGATCAAGTACATATCTGATAAAATCAGCTGTACTTTTTCCTGCTCGAATACCTGGAACAAATGCACCAGATTTTTTTAAGTTTTCAGATACTTCATCAGCATTAAAAACTATGTCTGTATAAAAGAAAGAAAAGAAAACAATTAAACATACGAAAATAATATTAAATACAATGCCATTAGGATTTAATGATTCTTGCATTGATTTAATCCAAGGTACATTTACGAACTGAGCTAAGGTACTTGGAAACATTAAAAGAGAACTTGCAAAAATTGGAGGAATGACACCTGGAAAATTAATTTTAATTGGCAAGTGACTTGATGCCAACGAAGACATCGAATTATTCGCTAGTTTTTGACTGTACTGAATCGCTATGCGACGCTGAGCAACTTCCATATAAATAACTGCAGCAATAACAGCGACCATGAAAGCCAACAATACAAGTGCCAATACAAATTTTAAGTCACCTGTTTTTATAAGTTCAAAAAGCTGTTGCGCACCCTTTGGAATACCTGCAGCTATACCCGTGAAAATAATCATTGAAGTTCCGTTGCCGATACCTTTTTCAGTGATCTGGTCACCAAGCCACATCACAAAAGATGTTCCCGCCACTAAAGTTAAAATGGTCACTAATTTGAAATGATATATCCCAAGTAAACCTGTCGAAATCAAAGTACGTCCATCACCCAGAGTTTGGCTTGATAACCAAGTACTCATGCCGTAGCCCTGAATAACTGCTAAAACAAGTGTCGCATACTTTGTATATTGATTAATTTTTTTACGTCCTGATTCGCCTTCTTTTTTCAAAGATTCCAAATGAGGTACCGCTGATGTTAACAGTTGAAAAATAATCGACGCAGAAATGTACGGCATAATTCCTAATGCAAATACAGAAAACTGAGCTAAAGCGCCCCCTGTAAACGTATTAAATAAACCGAATATTCCACGACTTTGTGAATTAAAAAACTCAGAAACAGCTGCTCCATCAACACCTGGAGTCGGAACATGAACGCCAAGGCGATATACAGCTAAGCATATCAATGTGAAGAAAATTTTATTTTTAAGACTTCCAATACCCTTGTTGTCGTTACTTTGTTGTTGAGCCACTACTTAATTACCTCGACTTTGCCGCCAGCCTTTTCAATCATTTGTTTTGCTTTTTCACTGAAAGCATTTGCCTTGACAGTTAAAGCTTTAGATAATTCGCCTTTAGCTAAAATTTTAACAAGATCACCTTTTTGAATTAAGCGAGCTTTGTACAAAGAAGCATGGTCAACGGTTCCAGTTAATTTGTCCAAAGTAGACAAGTTAATTTCAGTATAAACAGTTGCAAACGCAATATTTGTAAAACCAAACTTAGGAAGACGACGAGATAACGGCGTTTGTCCACCCTCGAAACCGCGACGAACTTTACCACCCGTACGAGCTAATTGACCCTTGTGACCTTTACCAGATGTTCCGCCGATACCTGATCCTATACCGCGTCCAACACGTTTTTTGTAATGTGTTGATCCTGCCTTAGGTGCTAATTCACTTAATAAACTCATAAATACCTCTTAGAAATTAGATAACAAAATTAATTAGAAATTTACTTAACGACTTTGATATCAAGTAAGTGTTGCACTTTAAATAATTGACCTCGATTTGCAGGATTATCGGCAACTTCGACAGATTTATTAATTTTTCTTAAACCAATTGCAGTAACAGTTGCAATTTGATCTTTTGAACAACCAATTGTAGATTTTTTTAATGTGACGTGAAACTTTTTAGACATAATTAAGCCTCAAGCTTTTTCAATTGTTTTAAACCATCCAAAGTAGCACGGACAGCATTGTGAGGGTTTCGAGTACCAACACATTTAGTTAAAATATCGCGAACACCAACAGATTCAAGAACCGCACGAACTGCTCCACCAGCAATTACGCCAGTCCCTACAGATGCAGGCTTCATGATAACTTTAGCAGCGCCAAATTTACCAATAACTTCGTGAGGAATAGTTCCATCTTTTAATGAAATATCATGACAATTCTTTTTTGCAGAACGGGTTGCTTTACCAATAGCTTCTGGAACTTCACCAGCTTTACCGCTACCGAAACCTACTTGACCAATTTTATCACCAACAACGACAAGAGCAGCAAAAGAGAAACGACGTCCGCCTTTAACAACTTTTGTTACACGATTGATCGCAACTACTTTTTCTTCGAGTTCTGTTGTATTTAGATTATCCATTCATCATTCTCCTAGAAATTAAGTCCACCTTCACGAGCACCTTCAGCCAATGACTGAACGCGACCATGATAGATAAAACCGTTACGATCAAAAACAACTTGTTTAATACCTTTTTTATTCGCTTCTTGTGCGATCTTCATCCCTACCTGTTTAGCAGTTTCCTTGCCATCAGCTTTAGAATCTAAACTTAATGAAGAAATTGTTAATACTGTAGAATGAGTTACGTCATTAATGATTTGAGCATAAATGTGTTTTGCGCTTCTGAAAACACAAAGTCGTGGACGCTCTGCTGAACCATTAACAACTTTGCGAATACGAATCTTCTTTTTAAGTCGATTCACAGTTTTTGGAGATGTGTGTTTAGAAAATTTAATTTTCATATATTCCTCAATTATTTTCCAGCCGACTTACCAGCTTTTCTACGAATGTGTTCACCGACATAGCGAACACCTTTTCCTAGATATGGCTCTGGTGGTCTGAAGCTACGAATTTTCGCAGAAA
Organism: Pseudobdellovibrionaceae bacterium; assembly: GCA_947370945.1. Taxonomy (GTDB): domain Bacteria; phylum Bdellovibrionota; class Bdellovibrionia; order Bdellovibrionales; family Bdellovibrionaceae; genus Pseudobdellovibrio. Next base: position 9,150 of record CANBND010000078.1, read on the forward strand.
CTTGACCGACTTGTGCTTTATCAGCGCCAGTTACGATAACTGTCGTTTGTTTTTCAACTTTAATTTCGATTCCCTCAGGGATCTCAAAATGAATTGGATGCGAAAAACCTAAAGCAAGTTCAAGTTTTTTTCCTTGAACGTTACCTCGGTAACCGACTCCGTGCATTTCTAAAGACTTTGTAAAACCTGCAGAAACACCTTTGACAGCATTCGATAATAAAACTTTATACAAACCGTGCAAAGATTTTGATTCTTTAGAATCATCTTTACGAGTTAATACTAAATTTTTGCCGTCTAGTTTTGCTGTAATACGAGAATCTAATTCGTAATTTAGAGATGCTTTCGCACCCTTAACAGTAACCATCTGACCTGCAATTGTTACGTTAGATTTCTCATCAAAAGTAACTGGATATTTTCCGATACGAGACATTATATACCTACCAAACTGTACAGATGAGTTCGCCACCAAGATTTTGCTTCTTAGCTTCTTGGCCAGTCATCATACCCTTATTTGTACTTAAAATACATGAACCAGTTCCTGAACGAATCACAGGGATTTTTTCAGAGTGAACATAGCTTCTGCGTCCTGGAGTACTTACCTTTGCAAGATTTGAAATTGCAGCATCACCTTTTGAGTCATACTTTAAGTAAATACGCATAATTCCTTGCTTGCTATCTTTTGCAACCTTAAAGCTTCTGATAAAACCAGTCGTCTCTAAAATTTTAGCAAGACTTTCGCGAACTTTAGAAGATGGCATGTCAACTTTTTCAAGTTTTGCGCTAGAACCATTTCTTACGATTGTTAACATTTGTGCAATTGTATCCATAATTCCTCTTACCAACTTGCCTTAGTTACGCCAGGCAGTTTTCCATCTAAGGCTAACTGTCTGAATGCTATACGAGACAAACCGAATTTTTTATAATTACCACGAGGACGACCTGTTAGCTCGCACCGAGTCGTTACGCGATTTGCAGATGTGTTACGAGGCAATGCCTGTAATTTTCTGCGAGCCGCGTCTCTTTCTTCTTCTGAAAGCTTGAAGTTAACAGCTTTTTCACGAAGCTCAACTCTGTATTTAAAAAACTTCTTTGAAAGAGCTTTTTTTGCATTATTTTTATTAATACTTGCTTTTCTTGCCATATAAAACCGATTACTTTCTGAAAGGCATGCCTAATGCCTCTAATAAAGCGCGACCGTCATTATCAGTTCCCGCTGTCGTACATATAGTAATGTTCATACCACGAACCTTTTCAACTTTATCATAATTAATTTCGGGAAATACAATTTGTTCTTTCAAACCCATATTGTAATTTCCACGTCCGTCAAAACCTTTGCTTGGTAGGCCGCGGAAGTCACGTACGCGTGGCAAAGCTAAAGCTTGTAAGCGATCCAAGAAAGACCACATACGCTCGCGACGTAAAGTTACGCGAACACCTAATGGGATACCTTTTCTTAACTTAAAGTTAGAAATAGCTTTTTTAGCTTTTGTGACAACTGCTTTTTGTCCAGCAATTGCTGTAATTTCATCAACAATACCATTCACAATCTTTGGATTTTGAACAGCATCACTTGTGCAAACACTGATAACAATTTTCTCTAAACGAGGAACTTGCATTGTGCTTTGGTAGCTCATTTTTTTCATTAAATGAGGAACTATTTCTTTTGTGTATTGCTCTTTTAAACGATTCATAAAACCCTACAAAACTTCTGGAGCCAGAGAAACAATTTTTACAAATTGTTTTGCTCTTAGCTCACGTGCAACTGGACCAAATATACGTGTTCCGATCGGCTCTTTGGAAGCGTTGATCAAAACTGCTGAATTATCATCAAAACGAATGTAACTACCATCAGCACGACGAAGCTTGTGGATAGTTCTTACGATAACGGCTTTCGCAACGTCACCTTTTTTTACTTTTGCTGTTGGAATCGCTTCTTTGATTGAAACAACAATAATGTCGCCAATTGAAGCTGTACGTCTCTTAGATCCACCAAGAACTTTGATGCACATAACTTCTTTTGCACCAGAGTTGTCAGCAACATTTAATCGAGTCTGCATTTGAATCATAAATACACCTAACTCTTTACTTTACAGTAGTTACTACTTCAGCCAAAGACCAACGCTTTGTTTTGCTGAGTGGTTTAGTTTCATAAATACGAACGATATCGCCAACCTTAGACACTTGTTTTTCATCGTGAGCTTTGATTACAGAAGATTTACGAATAAATTTTCCGTACTTGTCGTGCTTGATCATTCTGTAAACTAATACAGAAATTGTTTTTTGCATTTTGTTAGCAACAACCTCGCCTTGAAGCTCAACGCGACGTCCACGATTTGAAACCGTAGTCGTTGCCTTTGTAGTTTTTTTAGCTGTTGTTTTTTGAGCTGCAGGAGCCATAATTACCTCACGCTCTTTTTGACGATTGCTGTGTTCAGACGAGCAATATTTTTGCGAACTGTTCTGATTTGAACTGGGTTCGTTAATTGTCCCAAAGAGTTCTTCATTTTCATTTCAAATAACTGAGTAATTAATTCTTTTTTTTGCTTAATTAAATCAGTCATATTTTTACTTTCAATCTCTGTAAATTTCATATTTGCCTCGGATTTTAATCCTGCTTAATCTCGCGCTAAAAACTTAGTTTTAAATGGCAGCTTGTGGGCTGCTCTTAAAAATGCTTCTTGAGCTTGTTCTTTAGTAACACCGTTCATTTCGAATAAAATTTTGCCAGGTAAAATACGCGCAACCCAAAATTCTGGATTACCTTTACCGCTACCCATGCGAGTTTCAGCTGGTTTTTTTGTAACCGGAAGATCTGGGAACACACGGCACCAAATTTTACCACCACGCTTAATAGTTCTTGAAATTGCAATACGGCCGGCCTCAAGTTGACGAGCTGTTAACTTGCCTTCTTCGCTGGCTTGTAATCCAAAGTCTCCGAAATCTAAGTTCGAACCTCTATAAGCAAGACCACGAGATCTGCCAATAAATTGCTTTCTCCATTTAACACGCTTAGGACTTAACACGGTTTACCTCCTGCACATCACGAGTCGATAAAATATCACCTTTGTAAATCCAAACTTTCATTCCGATAATACCGTAAGCAGTTAATGCCTCAGCAGTTCCGTAATCAATGTCCGCACGTAAAGTATGCAAAGGAACAGATTTTTCATTGTACCATTCAGAACGAGCAATCTCTGCACCATC
>CANBND010000079.1 GCA_947370945.1 Pseudobdellovibrionaceae bacterium
TTTTTCAACACCCTCAGTTAAATGTCCCATCGTTTTGATAATACCTAAAACCGCTGCAACGATACCTAATCCCGGAAATCCATCGGCCACCAGTTGCACCGCATGTTGCGCCATATGCTCTTCGGCATGAATCGCTTTGATATCACCATCCATTAAGTCATCCACGTCATACGGAGATAAATCTGCAGACAGAGTCATCTTCATCGTGTCACAAATAAAATGAACAGCATGATGATTTTTTCCAACCGATGGATAGGCTTTGAAAATATCTGATTGCTCTGGATTTTCGATATGCTTTTCAACACCTTGGGGACCTTCTTTTCTGAAGGTTTGAAATAATTGAAACATCATTTGTAATAAATCGAGATATTCTTTTTTCTGCGGACCTTTTGCCGTCATCGCTTTCAAACCTAATTTAAATCCAGCTTTAATTACTTTCATCGGATTACCAATAATGTAACCACCCAACGCCGCACCTGCGATGATCATCATTTCAAGCGGTGCCGCCTTAAAAATAATTGATAGGTGACCACCGGCTAATAAAAATCCGCCGAACACCATCACGAAAACTACGATTATACCTACAAAACCCATAAAATAACCTCGTTCAAAAAATTGAGAGTCATTTCTTATTCGGCTGATTTGTGAATTAAATTAAGACACTTTGAGGTTGTTTGAAAGAATCTAGATGATAGTCCGGCAATAGACTCGGCAAAAACTTAATGCTATACTCTAGTAATGAAAAACTCTGCTTTAGTCGCGTTGATCCTGTTTTTTTTCAGCTTTCTTTTAAGTGCGGAACAATTTGCTGAATTTAAAATATTAAATACTGAAATTCATTCAGCTGCTGGCAAATCTGTTGAAATTAAAATTGAAACAAAATTACCCACTGGTTTTCACATTTATGCAGATCAATTGAAACTACAAAAAATTCAACCTGCAAATTATCAAACAGGGCAAATTAAAATTTCTCCGCAAACTGAATTTTATGATAAACATAGCCAGCAAAACAGATCTGGTTTTTCTGACAGCGGAAAAATTTTATTTCAAATTGAATCGCCCAACGAAATTAAAAGCGAAAATCAAAAAATTCAATTTGAACTGCGCTATCAAATCTGTAGCGAGCAAATTTGTTATTTGCCTAAAAATGAAAAACTCGAATTCAATTTAATTTACAAAGCCGCTGCCGTGACAGCACAGAGCCCAAAAGCTGAAGGTCTATTTGCAAATTTAGACACAGAGCTTTCAAAAAATATTTATTGGGCTTTTGTTTTAGTATTTTTAGCAGGAATTTTAACCAGCTTTACTCCATGTATTTTTCCGATGATCCCAATCACACTTTCAGTTTTAGGCCACGATGCCAATAAAAATACTCGTCTGCAAAATTTTTTAAAATCTTTGGTCTATGTTCATGGCATTGCATTTACATATTCAATTTTGGGTGTCGTTGCCGCAATGACAGGATCTTTGTTTGGTCAAGCCCTTGCGAATAAATATGTTCTGGGTGGTATTGTTATTTTATTTATCGTCATGGCCTTTGGCATGTGGGGATTTTATGATTTGCAAATGCCTGCATTTATTCGAAATAAATTTGGCGGTACAAAAAAATCTGGGAGCGAAGGTTATTTCAATATTTTTATCATGGGATTATTTGCTGGTGTTGTTGCCAGTCCTTGCGTGGGCCCCGTGTTGGTTTCAATTTTAAGTTTTGTTTCGACCACAAAAAATGTTTTTTTAGGTTTCGGTCTTTTATTTACTTATGCGATGGGTTTAGGTCTGATTTTTATTGTGATCGGTTTGTTTAGCCAATTTTTAAAATTACTTCCCAGATCTGGCACATGGATGAATTTTGTTAAATTTATCATGGGCTTTTTAATGATTTGTATGGCTATTTATTATTTGAATTTTATTGTTCCAGTGTTTAGTTTTCTAAATTTAAAATATACAGCTACAGAATCTGCTGAAATTAAAAAATCTGATCTGAAATGGATTCCGTTTTCAGAAGAAAATTTGAAAAACGCAGTTCAAAATAATCGCCCCGTGATGATTGATTTTTTTGCTGAATGGTGCGGAGCCTGTCACGAGCTGCAAGATAAAACCTTCTCGGTCAGTGAATTTAAACAAATATCAAAAGACTTTGATTTGCTCACTGTCGACGCCACCGAAGATAAGGCCGAAATTCAGAAAATTCTTACAAAATACAACGTCAAAGGCTTGCCAACGGTGATATTTGTGAATAGAAAAGGCACTGTCCTGAATGAGCTGACGTTTACTCAATTTTTAGAGTGGAATGAGCTGAAACCAAAAATGCTAGGTGCCCTGAATGACAACTGAAAACAATAACGACAAAAATTTAATCCGTTTAAACAAATTAATTGCCGAGCGCGGATTGGCTTCACGCCGTGGCGCTGATAAATTAATTGCCGATGGCCAAGTCACTGTGAACGGTAAAAAAGTTTACGAATTAGGTATCAAGGTCAACCCAAACCAAGATTCAATTTCAATCGACGGCACACCACTTCGTTCAAAAAATCAAAATTTATATATCATGTTTAACAAACCCAAAAACGTTATCACATCAATGACTGACCCCTTGGATCGCCCTACGGTGGCCGATTACATGAACGAAGTTCCTGGCCGTGTATTTCCGATTGGCCGATTGGATTGGGACAGTGAAGGCCTGATTCTGATGACGAACGACGGTGAATTTGCAAACAAAGTCATGCATCCATCGAAAGAAGTTACAAAAACTTATCATGTGAAATTGGACGGCCAACCCCGTCCCGATCAAATTGCAAAACTGTATAATGGCGTATCAATTCCCGAAGGCGGAAAAGTCAAAGCCAAGCACGTTGAAAAAATAAAAATGTCGAAATCGAAAGATCAAAAAACGTCTAAAAAATATGATTGGTATAAAATCGTCATCACCGAAGGTAAAAATCACCAAGTTCGCGAGATGTTCAAAAAAATTGGTTACGACGTTATGAAATTACAGCGCGTAGCGATTGGCAAATTGCGCTTAGGCCAGCTCGAGACAGGTGATCTGGTTTATTTAAATGACGGAGCCCTTGATCGCATATTCATGGCTGATCTTCCGACCGAAGCTCATCCTAAAAAAGATTTCCGTCCCAAATCGACAAAAAAAGTTGGGCCTGTTGCGAAAAGTAATTCTAAAAATGCAAAAACTAATTTCAAGTCTCGCGGTCCAGTTAAAAAGGCCAAGGAAGAATCCCCCAGCCGTAAAAAGTTTTTAAGTAAGCTTTCGAAGATGAAGTAGGTTTAATTTTCCTAGACCTTCGTCAGATCTGTATATTGTCAACAGACCTTCCGATAGGTCCTGTATGACTGCTGCAAAAAAAATTGAAAATCAAAATTCGTCTGATTATATCGATGCGTTGGGCGAACTTAAAACTGTCGATGCTGTTCGTGAATTAATTCAAATTTATAAAAATTGTGAATGGCGCGAAACTAAATTTCAAATTTTAAATCAAATCAGTCAATTTTCACACCAACGGTCTTTTCAGTTTTTATTTCAAATCGCCCTTGAACACAAAGATTTACCTCTGTCAGAAAAAGCGATTCAATGTTTATCAGTGATGAATCACTCAATGTCCAGACGGTTTTTAAATCATCAGTATCAAACAGGGCCTTCGCATTTAAAACCTGCAATTATTAAGGCATTGGCTGCTATTCCAGATCGAACCAGAGCTGCAGATTTTTTAGAAGACCTGAAGAAATCGCTGACGCAAAATCAAAATTTATTATCTAAAAATTTAACCTTAGCCTTAGGCGAATTTAAATATGCACCCGCCATTGATTTGTTATTTCAAATTGCTGCTGATAAAAAACAGCGCGACTTAGCATTAAGCGCTATCGTCAGCCTTGGGCAAATTCTGCGAACGACTGAAAAATTTGTGAATTTAGAATCTGATTTTAAAAAAGATTCTTTTGAATATCAAATTTATACCACGTCATTGCACCAAATTCAGTTCAGATCGCAGTGGAAACTTGAAGATTATTTGCAAAAATTTTATTCAACAGATAAATATCATCCTGCTTTATTTTTTGAAATCGCATCATTTTCAAATGCAGATATCAAGGCCGGTCTTGAATTATTCATTACGCCTGAAAATACAGAAAAAACCTTAATCCTGCTTTCACATTTACGTTTTGATGTCTGTATTGATCTTTACGAAAAATATGCATCTGAGATCGGTTCAGATTTTGTACTGAACAGTTTGATCAAGCAAAACGACAGTCGATTTAAAAAAATAATTCTGGATTCAAAAAATATCAAAAATTCAACGTGGCTGGATTGTGTGTCCAGCGTATTGCCGAATGCTGATGAAATTTATAAGGATACACTTAATTCGACAGATTATTCTGATTTGAATGAATCAGAGAAAATGAATGTCATTAACTTTTTTTCAGATTACTTGTGCGCCATGACTGGCGATAGCAAAAAAGTAAATACCTGCGGAAAATGGATCGAAGTCTTGCTTGCCAATGAAAAAAACGAAAATGTTCAGGGTCGCTGGATACGTTTGTTATCTGATTCTAGCTTTGAAAGCTCATCATTAAATACATTTTTAGCAAAAAATATCACGCATAAAAAATTGTGCGCTAGCATTTTGTATTATTTAAAAAACAATCCTCATCACAATTTTTCAGAATTGTTATTAGTAAATCACGAATTCATTCTCAATACATTGAATTTAAAATCTCAGTTTGTAAAAGCTTTGGCAACTCAAGCCAAAGATAAAGCCGATGATTCAAAAATTTGGACTTTGATCAATTTGTTAAAAAATACTACGGATATAAATTTGCAGATTGAAATTTTAAAACTGTTAGAAAAAAATTCTTTAATCGAAGCGAAAACTTTTGTAATCGAAGGTCTTTCAGCTAAAAATGATCATTTAAATTTATTTTCTGTGTTAGCAATTAAAAAATATCACGACGAAGCAGTCAGCGAAAATATCGCACTCTTATTAAATTCAAAAAACTCTGTCGTCAGTGGCCGTGCTTTTGATACGATTCTATCGCAGCCGGGGCTTCGAGCCAAACGCTTGGCCATGGATTATTTCAAAGATCATGCTGTTCGTAATGAAATTTGCGAAAAAATGATTCGCAGCTTTCAATCACCAGAAAATGCGACTGATTATTTTTCTAAAGTCGTTTCAGAAATTATTCAAAAAAATCCAGATCATCAAATGTTAGAAAATTTAAAAGATTTTCAAAATCAGCTTGAATCGCATCAACAGACTGAAAACAAAAATCAATTCGCATCATCTGCGGAAGATATCCAAAAAATTGAAAAAGATTTAGAAAAAAAATTAATCTACTATAAATTTTACGATGAAACTGCTAAGTCTGCTTTGCGATCTGCGGAAATGCCCTTTCAACATCCTGAAATGTATGATCGTTATATTGATAAATCGGCAATTATTTTGGGGTATTCAAAGGCCATCGATATTATTTTAGAAAAACAACTTGGACGAAAAATTTTGTTCCCAGCTTTAGAAAAACGAATTTTTGAATTTCAAAATGCTGTGCACACATTAGGACTGAACGAAGATTACCCGAATAGCGAAAAGGTTTTGAAAAATTTAAATCTAGAAAAAGATTTTTCGGCGCAATCGCTACCCGTTCACAAAATGAGTCTGGTCGCGCATGGGATTTTGAATACAAAAATTATTAATGATCATTTTAAAATTTTAGATGGCCTCAGGGCTTGGTCGGTGATTTTGCTGCTTTTCAGTCGTAAAACTCAGCTTCAGCCAAAGCCCTTGGTGCCACTTTTTTCTGATGATACAATCATAGTTAGCATCAGTAAAAAATTAATGTGGCTGCAAGATCAAAGAAACCCTGTGGCCCACAGGCAAACTGTCATTGACTTTAAGTCACTTGAACAACTACGCGCAGAGGTTTTTCAAATCTTAGTTTCATTAAATCCGCTATTTGAAAAATAAATCTTAAACACAGGACCTTCACTAGACTTTTGTCCACTTGATGAAAAGGTGTCTCATTCCGATATGAATTGTATGAATAAAAAAATATTTTTTATAGTCGCTGTATCAATGATCGTAGTTTCTAAAAAAGTTTTAGCTGCTAGCGAAATTGTTGATGTTCGCAGGAATATCACATTGTCTGACGATGAAACTCCGACCAAAGATTTTTATATCAAAGTTTCTGATGGCGGTGGATTGAAAAAAAATCTGGTCGTCAAAGCCACTCGAAAAATTAATATCAAAGATGCTTCGCAAAAACCTGTCGGTGATTTTAATACTGTCGTTGGCCTTGTTAAAATTATTCACGTCGAAGGTTTGATTGCGATAGCTCGCGAATTCAAATTATTGCCGCGCACAGACCAACCCATGTTGGAACAAATTGGCATAATGACTGGCGATCAAATTGATTTGTCCGACAGTTTTATCGATACGTCGAAGCCTATTGAAGCTAAGAAAAAAGTAGCTGTAAGTGAATCTGTGCCTGAATTAAAATCTGACAATAAAGCCGAAAATAAACCTGAAAATAAATTAGAATCCAAAGACACTCGTGAACCTGCTGCGAATCCGACAGCTCCGCAGTCAGCTGCTCCGCCTGAACCGACTCCTGCACCTGTTGATTCTAAAAGTATTAAACCAGATTCAATCAGCAAAGATATTTAGATTCTAATATCTGACCAACATAGTAAAATTGACAAAAAAATCTAAATTTATCTGAAAAAATCAGCCGGCTCTGACATAAAATCAGTGATTTAACAGACCCCGTCTGGCATAACAAATCACTATGACAAAACAAATCCCCGAAGCAATTTCGTCAACCGAACAGCCCACCTATTTTCGTGTCCGATTATCAAATATTCCGCGCCAGCAAGAACCCGATGTGACCGATTTTTGTTTTGAACAAAAAGCTTTAGGCCTGAGCGAAGTTTTAGGATTTACACAACCCGACTTAACGTATGATCCTTCATTGACTCCACGTCACCTTTTGCAATTAGATGTTTTTTTTGACGTCACACCCACACAAGAATTTTTCGATGGCATCAAAGAATTAAATTCAATGATTCAAGCGCAAATGCAAGAAGAAGAAACCAAAGACTGGCTTGCTGAATGGAAAAAAGGATTCGTTGCATTTAAATTAGTTGGCAACGTTTGGGTCGTTCCGTCGTGGCTGGAAAAACCCGCCGAAGCCGAACATCAAATTTTGATCGACCCAGGGATGGCCTTCGGAACAGGAACCCACGCAACAACTAAAATGGCTTCATTTTTTATTCACAAATTGGCCAAAGAAAATCCAAATGAGATTCAAAATTGGACATTATTAGATGTTGGAACCGGCACTGCCATTTTGGCTGTGCTCGCAGAAATTTGTGGTTACGGAATCATGACCGGTATCGAAATTGACCCCGAAGCTCGCAGAAAAGCTCGTGAAAATTGTGAACTGAACAAAACAGAGCGTGTTGAAATTTCTGATCAGCAGTTGGATGAAATTAAAGTTCAGTATGACGTGGTCGTTGCAAATATTATTGACGGCGTATTAATTAAATTAAAAAAAGATCTGATTAAATCCGTTAAATTGAACGGCCATTTATTTTTAACAGGCGTTTTACAAGAACGTGATAATTTATTTTTTGATAAATTTATTGATTCATCACCTGAATTAAAAGTCATCCGCCGTATTCAAAAAGACGAATGGGTGGGCTACTGGGTTCAAAAAATTGAAGCCGAAATAAATACCTCAACAGCATATTCGATCAATTAGGATTATTAGGCCATGCGCAGATACTGGATTGAAAAATCACAAATTGAAAATGATATCGTTAGCTTTTACGATGATCAGCTTCATCATATTTTTGATGTGTGCAGACAAGCTGTTGGTCATCATTTTGAAGTTATCACCGAAGATTCTGTTGCCTATCTGGTTGAAGTTTTAGAAATTAAAAAAAAATCGGCTAATGCAAAAATTATTGAAATACGCGAAATTCAAAAATTACCAAAACCGCATATTCATATTGCCTTATCAATTTCAAGATACCCTGTGATGGATTCAATCATGGAACGTGCCGTTGAAATGGGCGTCACAAGTATTTTGCCGTTCGTTTCGGATTACAGTTTCATCAGAAAAGAAAAAGAATTACCTGTTGGTAAAATTGAACGCTGGAAAAAAATTATTATTTCTGCGACCCAACAATGTGGTCGCGGCGAATTAATGACAATTCACGACACGACCAGCATGAACAAAATGCTTGAAGTCATTAACCCCAATCAAAAAAATTGGTGTCTATTTGCATATGAAGGCCAAAACCTAAAATCGATTGAAACACTACTGAAAGAACGCAAGAACCAAAATACAGCTTCTGAAGATAAAAATGTTGAAAACGTCTGGTTAATTATTGGCTCCGAAGGTGGTTTTTCTGAAAAAGAAGTTCAAAGTATGCAGAAACTAGGCCTTGATCCAGTGACACTAGGGGCTCAGATTTTAAGAGTTGAAACGGCTTGCCTGACTTTGGTCGCTGTCCTAAAGTATGTGTTCGGTCTGATGAAATAGAGGGGGACTGAAACTATGAATAACAATATGAATGACAACACAAATGATCCTTTTGAAGAATTTGAATTCAAACCTTTAACTGAAGGTTTAGGATTTCATAGAAATAAAGAAACTGCGAAACCTACAACGCCAAGTCAGTTTAATTCTAAATTAGAATTTCGTAGCCCCAATCTGAAATTTGAGACCTCTACTCCGATCACAACGCCTGCTGGATTAAATTCACCGCTACCAAGACATTCTTTTCAAACCGAGACTTCACAAAATTCAAATCGCCCACAAACTAAAATACATGTCCCAATGATCGAAGACGATTCGATCGCAAAAGCGCAATCGGCAGTGAATGAAATTTTAAAAAATTTAAATCATAAAAAACAAACTGAAGAGTCGATCGCAAGAAACAAAAAGCGAATGATCTGGAAAAATACGACACCTTCATTGATGGCGGGTTTTTTAGATACAATGTTGGTTACTGCCGGATTTTTATTGATGCTGATAGCGATGCTGACGATTACGAAAGTTGATTTGATTTCAAATTTATCAAACCCGGGTTTGAATTCAATGATTTGGGTTGCCACAGCAGCTTTATTCGCAGCAGTGACATTAATATATATGGTCGTGTTCAGAACATATTTGGGATTTACTCCGGGCGAATGGGCTTTCGATCAACGTTGCGGAACCGAAATGCAACAGGCTACGGCGACATATATTTTAAAAATCACGGCACGCACAATGTTGGTGATGATCACTGGTTTTTTTCCGATGGCTTTGATTTCAATGATATTACGAACTGATATCACTGGTTTGATCACTGGTTTGCAAATTCAAAAACAAACGTATGTCTGATCATTTTCCTAAAGTCCTCGATTCAAAAAACTTAGTAACAGCTATTGAATTTTATAAATCAAAAAATATAAAAATTGTTTTTACCAATGGCTGTTTTGATTTACTGCATGTCGGACACGTCAGATACCTGTCAGAAGCTGCGTCGTTAGGTGAAATTTTAATCGTCGGCATTAATTCTGATTCTTCGGTGCAGAAATTAAAAGGCCCAACCAGACCCATACAAAATGAAAATGATCGCGCAGAAATTTTAGCGTCTCTAAAATCAGTTCAACACACGATTATTTTTTCTGAAGAAACACCCAAAGAACTCATTCAGATCGTCCAACCCGATATTTTAGTCAAAGGTGGCGACTGGGCCACGGATCAAATTGTCGGCAGTGATTTTGTTTTAAAACGCGGTGGACAAGTTCTGTCTTTGCAATTTGTGGACGGAAAGTCGACCACAAAAATTATCGAAAAATCTAAGACTTAAATTTGAATATTATGGACTGCACTTAGTTCGCAGCAACAACCGCAGTTGATTGAATTGTTTGTGTTAACTGTTGTGCAGCGATGAAAACGTCTTGGTCGCCGGACTGCTGCGATTGATTCTGCAACAATGTCAGCTGTGGTAAAAAAGCCAGATAACTTTGGACAGCAAACGTTGTAGCGCCAGTATCGCGACGATAACGTGAATCAATCAATGCTGACGTTGTACCATTTTTAACATCAGTGACACCCGTTTTAATGATTTCTAATGTTTTTAATACGACAGCTTTGTCTGTCGAATTCAATGCCTGGCGTAAATAATTTAATGAACCTGTCTGATTATAAGTTAATAACGTGTCTTGGATATACGCTTGATATGAAGCATTTTGTGTCGATTGTGTTTTTAACAGTGTTGCGTAGCTAGCGTACGAAGGCGTAGCGCGCAATGCATACAGACCGAAACCTTTTTTATTTTCATCAGAGTTTGTTAACAATTGATTTATAACAGAATAAAATTCGGGCTCGGTGACTTCTTTGTTTTTATAAGCTGCTACGAATTGCAATACGATTTGGCGATCTGACGACGCTAAAATTTCAGTTGTCCATTGCTGAATTGATTTTACTATTTTTTGTGTATCATTTTTTTTGTCAGTTGCAACAGGCGCCGTGTCTGTATTCGTTACAGCGCGTGCAGGTTGTGAATTTGATTTTAAATTTGAATCTGTTGCCGCATCCAATTTAATTTCAACATCCTGAGCTGTGTAGCGTGATTTCAGTTGATCTGATTTTTGAGCTACGGTTTTAGCTGCCTGAGCTTTGGCTAGCGCGGCTTGCGATTTTTTAGCATCTGTTTTTTTATCAGCAGTTTTCTTAGATTTTACAATAGATTTGTCATTTTTAGCTAATGCAGATTTAATCGTCGATGGTTCGACGTTTTCCAGCTCTTGTGAATCGCGATCGATTTCACGTCCGTCCAAATTATAAAGGTTTTCAGATGACTTGGCTTTAGCCATTTCGTAATTGATATTATGTGATTCAGACTTGGACACTTTTTGTTCTTTGGTTTGAAACGCAAAAAAGAAACAAGCAAATGCTGCAATCAAAAAAGCTGTTAATCCTAAGATCACATTTTCGTTTGATGACGTTGTTGTTTTCATAAGTGCCTCCGATACATATGTATAAAGCACTTTGCAGACCAACTGGCATGGCTTAGAATGAATGTGTCTGCATTGGTTGTTACAAGCTGAGACGAATCGCCTAGGGCGACAATCATTGTCACTGACAAAACTGCAACTGTACAAACCGTTGACGTCGTACCAAATTAAAACGTTTGAAAGATACGTTTTATATTGAAACAGTATTTTAATTTTTTACGACAGGGCAAAATGAAATTCGAGGCCCCAATTTCATCGGAAATCCGCGACAAGTGTCAGGCCTGTTTTCATACACTGTACAGCGTCTGGTTTTTGAATCTAAAAAATAACAATCATTATTTGATTTTTGTGTCAGCATGAAAAATTCTGAGCCTTCGCGGTAAGATGAAATGACGCCTTCTTTTTTCAGACGTTTTGCAGTTTTTTTAATTGAATTTTCAATTTCGTCAGCCGTTGTTAAATTCAATCGAATCAGATCACTCGCTTTGACTTCGACGGGCAACATGCAACAACTGGCGACACAGGTATTGCACGCGCCGTCTGTATACGGACGCCATGTGCTGGGACGATCACGATCAACGCTGCTATTCAAGGTCGACATTTGTATTAACCTTCAGATTTTTGGTCATCGCCTTCAGCTTTGTTCATAAAACCGAAACCAATTTTTTTATGCTCGCCGCCTTCGTGATCCGCATTTTTACCTTCAGGATTGTTAAAGTCGAATTCTGAGTGACGCAAACGGAATTTAATTTTTGAATTTTCAATAATCACCCGTGGGTCTAATGAATGGCTATCAATAACAACCACATTGCGTGTTGACTGTGCGGTGACCAAACTAGAATCCCAAATTGTTGTTACATAAATAATCAAGCTGCCCAAGATCTGTGACAAAACAAATGCGACCAATAGCAATGTGAACAAACTGACCAACGGTTTTACTTTTTCAAAGCGAGCTTTTTCTAGAATTTCAAATTTATTCGATAACGACAACTGATAAGCTTCTGTTTTTGATAGAGTCTCGGAGACTTCTTTGTATTTACCAAATTCAATGTCTGATTTTTTCTTGATGTCTTCAAAATTCTGATTCATCGCTGGCATATTTTTGGCTTGATTTGTAACGCGATCAATACCCGATTGAATATCAATTAATTTTGATTTCAACATTTCATTTTCCAGTTCAATCGTATGAACTTGCCCTGCGTTGCCATACAGTTGGCTTTCACGGCGCCCGCTCGCAGAACCTTTTAAAGTATTAATGGCTTTGTTGTTTTCTGATATTTTCATTCG
>CANBND010000080.1 GCA_947370945.1 Pseudobdellovibrionaceae bacterium
TGCACCGAAGCCGTACGAACACCCAAACCTGTTTGTACACCTGTCGGAGTCACTGATTGCAAACCACTGGCTTGACCAGGGTCTTTTAAATTATGATAAATCAAATCTTCAAATTCAGCGCGACCTTTTTTAAATCCCGTCGTATTCACATTGGCAATATTATTGGCGATCACATCCATATTACTTTGTTGTGCGATCATTCCCGTAGCTGCTGTGTTTAAACTTTTAATCATCTATTTCTCCTTAAACTTTCGTATTGCCGACTTGATTTAATTTATCTGCCATTTCATCGTATGTTTTCATCGCTTTTTGAGTTCCTTCAAAAACTCGCTGAGCCATAATCATATCTGTCATCTCGTTAATAATATTCACGTTGCTGGTTTCAATAAAACCTTGCTTCATGCTGGGATTTTTAACGGCAACGACTTGCGGAGCCATGTTCGGTTTAAAATCATAATTATTATTTCCAACTTTTTGTAACGATTCAGAATTGATGACGTTCAATACGCTTAATTTTCCCATTTTTGTTTCGCCGTCAAAAACTTCACCCGCATCAGAAATATAAACTTGGTCTTTACCTGAAAATTTGACTGTGCGCTGTTCAAGACTTTCGGCGTCTGCGCTTAAACTGACGCCTTCAGAATTTTCTAATAAAACAGGATTTCCATCTTTATTTACAAGCTGACCATTGCCATCAATTGTAAAATTACCGGCACGGGTCAGACGAATGCCTTGCGGAGTTGAAACTTCAAAAAAACCTGGACCATCCAGTGCAACGTCTAATTTACCACCTGTGGTTTTAAGACTTCCTTGTTCAAAATTTGTATAGGTTCCTGCCGAATCGACAAAACTTTTATCGCCACCATTCATATCATAAAAACTTTCAATCGAAGCCGGAACGCGCGGAACAGTCATAACTTGCTGTTCTTTTTCAGCTGCCGTCAGATACTCGCCGAAAGTCTGTTGATCGCGTTTAAAACCCGTCGTGTTTACGTTCGCAATATTATTTGCAATCGTATCCATTTTTAATGTTTGCGCCATGGCTCCGCTGAGGGCGGTATAAATACCTTTTGTGCTCATTGAGTTTTCTCCTAACAATACAATAAAGCAACCGTGATGCCATTTTATATTCGTGCAGACATTCGTCTGGTTTTTATTTTCAGGACTATTGAAAAGCAATGTATTTGCCGACAGCCTGTTTTTTCCTAGACTGAAAATTCGCGAGCGCCTAGACCTGTCAGAGTTTTGTCGAATTTAAAAACCCAGACTGTCAAAAAAGTCCACTCGACGTTGGGGTGTTTTTTCTGCGATAATACATTGATGTCAGTCAGATATTTTTTATTTTTTTTAACATTTATTTTTTTTACAGAATCTGCGTTTTCGATCACTGCGATTGTTAATACTAAAACTCCAACATTAACGCTTCGTCAAAAGCTGATGCTGCTGGAACAAAAACAAAACGGAAAAACCGATCACTTTATTTTTGATTTGCCAGTGACGTACAATAAAAAAGTCAGCTTTTGGATTTCATATTTTCAAGGGCGCGGAAAAAACTTTTTTCGTGATTGGCTTGAAAAAGCTTCGAAATATATGCCGCAAATTCAAAATGATTTAAAAAATGCGGGGCTTCCGATGGATTTAGCCTACATGGTTATGATCGAAAGTGGTTTTTCCGCGACTGCCAAAAGTACCGCTGATGCTGTCGGACCTTGGCAATTTATTTCAGCCACCGGACGCAGTTACGGTTTACGCCAAACATATTGGGTTGATGAACGTCGTGATCTTTCAAAAAGCACACAAGCTGCCATTAAATATTTAAAAGATCTGTATCAAGAATTTGGTTCGTGGTATCTGGTCGCAGCCAGTTACAACATGGGCGAAAACGGTTTGCGAAAACAAATCAAACGCCACGGCACCAAAGATTATTGGGAACTGGTCCGACGAAATGCACTTCCACAAGAAACTCAAGATTATGTTCCAAAAATTTTAGCAGCAATGATGATTTCAAAAGCTCCAAATTTATATGGCTTCAGAAATTTAGACGCCCATTATCCACTTGCCAAAGAAAATATATTTGCTCCGGCAGGAACCGATTTAGATCTGTTGGCTGATCATTTGAGTGTCACCAGAAAGTCATTAAAAGACATGAATGCTGAAATTATTTTGGGTTATATTCCAAAAACAACAGCGGGCCACGAAATTCGAATACCTAAGGGTTCACAAGCCAGCGTCGAACAGTTTTTTCGTGAACAAAATAAAAAATTCGATTATAACTAAGCCTATGTTGATCGTACAAAAGTACGGCGGAGCCACTCTTGCCACGCCTGAAAAAATAAAACAAGTGGCCGCAAGAATTTCTGATTTAAAAAAATCTGATAAAAATATTGTTTCCGTCGTCAGCGCTATGGGGCAAACGACAAACCAATTGATACATCTGGCGCATGAAGTTTCAAAAAATCCATCATTACGCGAGTTGGATATGCTGTTATCCGTCGGTGAACGCACCAGCATGGCTTTATTAACAATGGCACTGAATGATTTAAATTGCCCGGCGATCAGTTTTACCGGCAGCCAAGCCGGAATTTTCACAGACGAATCACATATCAACGCAAATATTATTGACGTTAAAGCCCATCGTGTTTCAGAAGCCTTGGCGAAAAATAAAGTCGTCATCCTTGCAGGTTTTCAAGGCGTCAGCCCCGTCACCAAAGAAATTACAACATTGGGGCGCGGAGGATCTGACACAACAGCTGTTGCCATGGCTGCGTATTTAAATGCGGATCACTGTGAAATTTTAAAAGACGTCGACCATATTTTTTCGGCAGATCCAAAATTAATTGCAAATGTAAAGCCCATTGCAAATTTAAATTATGATCAACTGCTGGAAATGACTTTTTGGGGAGCCAAAGTTCTGCATTATAAATCTGTCGAGATGGCAAAAAACAAAAATGTCAAATTATATGTCGGCCCCGCAGATGAGAAAAAAAATCTTGGTGATTCTACAGGAACATGGATTTCAGCAGATCACAGAAGTGAAAAAAATATTCCGCTGGCTATAAATTCACACGCAAAAGTTTTAGAAATCGAAATGGCCGAAAATTTATTTTTTGCAGATTTGATCAAACAACAAATTGGGTTTCCACAAATTTTAAAATCTACAAAAAATAAATTATTAATTTCGGGTCCTGCAGAAATTTTGTCAGCGATTGAAAAAACGTATTCGATTAAAAATTTAAATCTGTGCAGCGTTAGCCTGACGATGTCTGAATCATTGACTGATGAAATGAAAAATCAGATTCTACAAAAATTTAAACCTGAAAATATTGACATCATTGACCAAATCGAAAGTACTCAGACATTAACGTTGATTTTAAATATGGCTTATAAAAATCAAGCCGTACAAATTCTGCACGGCTTGATAGAACTAAAAGAAATTTTATAATTACTTTGGCGTTGCTGTCGCCGGAGCAGTTATCGTCATCAACGTGTGATACTGATCGTTATATTGATTGTTAATCATTTTAAAAATATCCGCATTTTTTCCGCCGATACCCGATCCAGAACCACCACCCGCAAGGTTTCGCGGTTTCCATTTATCCGGATCCATAGCAGAACCTTTACCGCCTTTTTCACCGTAATTTTTTCCTGCTGAAGTTACTTTGGAACCAATTCCCATCGCAGATAATAATCCAGTTTTTAAATTATTAAATAAACCACCAACACCCGATTTTGCCTCTGGAACTTCACCCGCAGCAGGACTACCATCTGATCCACTGCCTGAACCGCCGCCCGCACCGCCACCAGCGCCACCACCCGCAACATTAAATTGCGGATCGCTACCCGTAGTTTTATCCATCGATGTCGACGTGCTTGCTAAATCATTTAATCCATCAATGCCGCCACCTTTAAGGTTTGAAGAACCCGGCTTAAAATTTGGATTTCCCGCATTGATCGGGTTTAAATTTGTATTGCTTCCAGCAAGTTGATTTCCACTGCCGCCACCACCACCATCTTTACCTTTGCACTGTGCATTGCCAGGTTCACGCATACACAAACATTCCGTTGTATTTCTATCTGCGCCGGCACATTTCATAACAATAATTGTTGGACATTTCGGAGCACCAACATCTGGATTTTTTGCACAGTATTCTGGATCTTGAATCTGATCACAGCTTGTTTGCCCAGCCGTCAACTGACACTGACACTTCGCTGCTTGCTGCGCTGATTTATTCATATCCTGCATTAATTTATTCAGGTCCAACGAATTTGCAGCAGCGTCTGTTTTACAAGATTTAATTCCGCCTTCGAGATCTGCTTTTGCTGCAACTAATCTTTCATTAACTTTAGTTGCGTTATCAATACCCTGCTGCTGAGTTGCATTTGGATTTTCGGCATTAAACTTATTTGAACATGCTGTAAAAGCATTTTGATAACCTTCTAAAGCACCATCACATGAACTTTTACATTTTTCAATTTCGCTATCACACGTCGGCTTTAACATAGCCAAAGCCTGCTGTGCTGCTGTACTGACAACTCCGGCATTGAAACAAGCCTCTGATGATCCAGCTTGCTGACCTTTCATCATACTGACCTGACCCATCATCTGAACAATAGATTGCATATCACCGTAATCTTTATTGCTGTCGGTATTTTTCGGATCGCAACCCTTAACCGCTGCAACACCTTCGGATTTACAACTTTTCGCTTTCGCTTCGAATTGAGTAAGTTCGGAACAATCGGTTTTTAATTCTGCAGTTGGTGTAGCTTTGTTGGTTGCTGCGGCAGATTTTTCTCTACAACCCCAAGAGTCTTCCTCTCCTTGGCCACCACCAAAATTTACATATTCCCAAGCAGCACCTTTAGCATCGCATTCTTTTTTTTTGTCTACAGATGCTTCAGCAGCAGGACATTCTGCATCTTTATCAAATCCAGGTCCATTATTTTTACTACACTCTCGTCCAGCAGTTCTGGATTCTCTTTCATCAAAAATTGCACCATCACATTTGCATTTGCCAGCAGCCGACGGTGGCGCCTCTGGTTTATCAGATTCGCCGCAAGTTTTATGTTGTGACTGGCTGCTTATAGCGTTCGGAAATTCACACTGGCCTGTGCGTGGATCACCAGTCCAGTTATAACCCTTATTTTTACAAATATCGATTTTCTTAGGAGAATGAGAACACATGTAAGTCTTTGAAGGAACATTACTTAAATGATAGACGGGATTTGTTAATCTCCAAATTGTGCCTGCACATTCACTTAAAGCAGCGTCTAAACTCTCTGCCCGAACGCATCTACTACCGCCACCATTCACTTTTTCTCCACAATAAAACATATCTTGCGATTGAACTGATTCTGGGCAAGTGACTGGGGCACCAAACCCATAACTCATTCCAAAAAATACAAACAGCACAGAAAAATATTTTAATATTTTCAAGCGACACCTCATTCCCATAAAATTCTGATCGGCAGAAAACCGTCTAGACTTTAGACCTTTTGTTTTAAATTAAGATTTTTTTAAAATTCATCTCAGATTGAGACATTCGTGAGGCCTATTTCAAATCGGAGCAATCAGGTCCATAGATAGCCCTTTCGCCATTTACAGACCCGATTTCATTATATCAAAATTGGGTCTGTAAATGGAATTTTGTCCGTTTACAGACCCAATTTATCATGTTACACTTTGGGTCTGTAAACGGAGATTTTAGAATGAGAAAACAAGATGGTCGATTTTTTGGACGACAAACTGAGCTGAATGAATTCAATCGTCTCAGTTTAAAAAAAACATCCAGTTTAGCCGTACTATGGGGCCGACGACGAATCGGCAAAAGCGCACTGGCCGAAAAATTTGGACAAAAATTTGATCACTTTTATGTTTTTCAAGGGCTCGCCCCAAGGCCAAAGCAAAGTAATAAAGATCAGTTGAATTATTTTTCTGAAAAAATTCATGAATATTTCAAAGGCCCCGAAGTTCACTTTAAATCATGGACCGAAGCATTTACTTATTTAAATCAATTGATTACAAATGAATCGACTTGTATTTTATTTGATGAAATTTCTTGGATGGGCGGCAAAGACAAAGAATTTACATCCAAACTGAAGGCTGCATGGGATACACAGTTCAAACACAATAATAAATTAATTATGATACTGTGCGGATCTGTATCATCTTGGATTGAAAAAAATATTTTGAAAAATACGGATTTTGTCGGTCGAATTTCATCAGCTTATAAAATTGATGAGCTCAACCTGTATCAATCAAATTTATTTTGGCGCAAAAACATCAGCACAAATGAAAAATTGATTCTACTGATGCTGACCGGAGGAGTGCCGAAATACCTTGAAGAAGTTTGCAGTTCAACAAATGCACTTAAAACATTGTCAGAAAAATGTTTTTCTGCGAACGGTTTTTTTCTAAATGAATTTGATAAAATTTTTTCTGATATTTTTGGTCGAAAATCTGAATCCTATCAAAAAATTATATTGTCCCTAGCTATGCATAAAATGACGGCGGCTGAAATTTCAAAAAAAACAAAAGTCGCACTCAATGGCAAGCTGACAGATGCCTTGGACAATCTTTGTATATCTGGATTTTTATCAAAAGAAAATATTTTCAACCTTGATGGCACAGCCAGCGGTAAAACAATTTACAGATTAAAAGACAATTATCTTAGATTTTATCTGAAATTTATTCGCAGCAAAAAAGATCTGATTTTGAAAAACAGATTACACATTAAAGATATCGAAGCGCTTCCCGAATGGAATACGTTCAAAGGCTATCAATTTGAAAATTTAATTTATAACAGTGTTGATCAGCTTTATAAAATGATTGACGTGAATTCAAGTAAAATTTATTCAGCCGGACCCTATTTACAAAAGAAAAATTCTAAAATTAAAGTAGGTTGCCAAATTGATTTGCTGATTAACGAAAATAATAAAATTTATACTGTCTGCGAATTCAAATCTGGTCTATTAAATAATTCAATCCCAGACGAAGTCGAAAGTAAAATAAATGCAATAAAATTTCCAAAAAAATCTATGGTCAAAACGGTTTTAATTACGACAGAAGACACATCGTTGATTTCAGAATCAATCAAACATTATTTTGATCAAGTGATTTGTCTTGATGATTTTTTTGATACTGCATCGGCGTCTGGTTAAAAATTAATTGTCAGACATTTTCTATTTCTGGGAATTGCTTCTATTATTTTGCGCAGAATTGCTCGGCAAATTACTTTGATTCTGAGATCCACTGTTAGAGTCTCGAGAATCAATATTTATTTTCGTGGGATTGACATTAAAGAAACCACATTGGTCATTATAAACATGCGCAAGTTTTTGATTATTAACACTTGTAAAATTTAAAAACTTGACTTGGTCATTTGATTTGAGTGTCGCTGGCCCACAATTGATTGACGATGTAATTTCGACTGATTTAAAAGGGCACTTATTGATATCTAAACTCACAGGGTCCATTTTAATGCACGAGTCATTCGCATTATATTTTTCACCAGTTCCGGGCATTTGCTTTTTAAAATTTTCAAATTCATTACTTATTTTTTGCGCTAAATATTTAGAATCCGCACCAACAGTTTCTTTGACTTTCCCATTCACTATCGGAAGACTTTCAACAAAATCAAGAAGCGTCACATTTGGAAAATTATTGTCTGTTCTAAAGTACTCACAGTAAAATTTTTCTGATACCTCGTTCAGGCTTCTAAAAAAAGGACTTCCATTTTTTTGACCATCCGCCGCAGCTTCATTTTTTCCTGCAGAATAAATTGTATTGATACCCTCTGTATCCGAAAGTAATCCCGAAAAACATGAATCAATCAACGCAGTCAGCTTAACATCTGAAAAAATTTGTTTCAGCTCGCTCGCCTTCAAAATGTGAGCGTCGCATTTTGAATCTATGACATCAACACGCTCTGTATTCAGATTATTATTGTCGACAATTCTGCTGGCGATATCGATAGGGCGCGCCAAACCTCTAGAAAGTGGCTGCTGACCATCTCTTGCCTGTGCAGATTTTTGCAAATCACAACTGTACTGACTTAAGATAAAGGCAAATTCTTGTTTGTCTTTTGTAACTCCGCCGTGACCACTGTAGTTCAGTACAAAGTGCTTAATGCCATCTGCTTTGTTTTTTACAACGAAATCAGAAATAGTTGTAATCAGTGTCTGTTTATCTTTAACGTCAGTAATATTAATTTGCCTTTTATGTCCTTGAAAAATTTTCTGCATAAGAACCAGATCATTCTTTGGATTATTCAAAGCTAAACCTTTATCGAATGGATAATTTATTGCAATATTAACAACAGCAACTTCTGTAATTGCCTCTTTACAATGATCAACTTTAATTGAAACAAGATTAGCCATTGATTGACTGAAACATATCAAATTCAAAAAAGCGAAAAAAACAAATCTACGAAAAAATAATTCTAACATCTGCACCCTAATTTTTATTTCCTGTGACCTTTTAAGTTACCACGCTTATGAGTTTCCCAACCATGACCTGCAGGACCGGGCTCGTAAACATAACCAGAAACTTCAGCGCCTGAAAAACGAATGACCGCTGTTGAACCTGGTAATATCACAGTGACTTCGGTGCCACCATTCGGCAATTGGCCACCAGAGATCGGACAAGGCGTACCCCAAAGTGTAAACATTCCACTGACTTTTCCGTCAGCTGCGATTGAAAATTCAAAAGTGCCACCCAACCCGTAATCATATCCATAAATATCTGGGTGTTCCACAAGTAATGTTGAATCACCGGTCGGCCATGAACCATCGCCAAATACACCCGGAACTGCTTTGATGTTTCCCGAATACGACGCATTTTTATAATCACCCGGTGATTGCTTGCCGTCTTTGCTTGATGAAGATGATGAACCCGATCCTGAACTGGCTGTCGATCGTCCGGCCGCAGTTTCTTCGTCTTTTTTCTTAAATGCTTTTGTTATTTGTTTTACATAAATCCAAGCAGCTGCAGCCATTAATCCAATTTTTGCAATCGCTCCGATATTTATATCTGATGATGCCGCAGGTTTTGCTGGAATTGCCGCTACTGTGTCAGCATTTTTTTTAGGAAGAGTCGGAGCTTCTTTGGTATCTTTTTCTTTTTGTTCCTCAACAGTTGGTTTTGCTTTTTCTGCAGCGACAGCCGGTGCGAGTTTCTCGGGAGTCGTCAACGCAACCTGTGCTGAAGCAGGAGCAGTCGGCGCTGGAGCAATAACTGGAGTTGTCGCTGGCACAGAGGCTTTCGGATCTGTTGCAGCTGTTGGTGAGCTCGCAGGTAATTGTGGATCTGGTTTTGTAGCTGAGGCATTTTGTGTTACTGGCAAAGCTGCGTTCGGTGTTGCGACAGGCGTTGAGGACTGAGCTCCTGTTGGTGTTTGTGATGTTGATTTCGCTGCAGCTGTTTTTTTTGCTGATTCATCGTTAGTAGCACTAGTCGATGCCGCTGTTGCTGTTTTTTTATCCGCACTAGTCGACTCGTCTTCAAGTTCATAACCCAAAACCACACTCTCTCGAACTTTGAGCTCTTTACCTAAAGAATCGGATTGATCTCTGAGCGATTGCACATCAAAACCGTTGGCTTCTAAGCACGGCAAAATTCCGTTTAACTTCGTGTTTTTCGCATCCATGTCAAAAAGTGTATTTATATTTTTTTCTGATCCAACTTGAATTTGTGACAGCTCAGAACGAACTTCTTCGACAGTCTTTGTACATTGTGGAAGCACAGCATCGGCCGATCCATCAAAACCTTCATACGCATAAACATTCTGCGTAAATAAAAAAATAAATGCGATCAATATTTTAAATTGCTTCATCGTGCATTCCCCAATCACATATTTAATATCGTCATATATACAACTCGACTTAAGACTTATCTGAAATTATAAATTAAATACGGCCTAAAATAAAAAAGCGTATCAAATTGATACGCTTTTTTATTTGAAAATATTTTTGATTATTATTTTATTTTTTTTAGCGAATAATAATTTTAATTTTTGTGACCTGATAAATATCCTAATTTATGTGTTTCCCATTCGTCACCTTGTGGGCCAGGTTCATAAACCGAACCTGAAACTTGTCCATTACCGTTAAATTTAATGTACGCTGTTGAGCCTGGTAAAATCACAGTGACTTCGTTACCGCCCGCAGGCACTTGCCCAGCTTGGATTTGGCAAGGATATCCCCAAATTGTAAACACACCACTTAATGTTCCGTCGGCTGCGACATTAAAATTAAAATCTCCGCCCAATGCATAGCCGTAACCTAAAATATCTGGACGCTCAACTAACAACGTCGCATCACCACGCGGCCATGAACCATCACCAAAAACTCCGTTACTGGCCGGAGTAATTGAACCGACATAATTACCTTGTAAAGATCCTGCAGGAATAACAACGACTGGTGGAGTCACTGGTACAGGTGTAACAGGTTGATTCGGTGTCGTTGTTACTGGTGGTGGATTTACAACAACAGGTGGCAATTCACTGACTGGTGGCGAAGTTTGAACTTGGTCAGGATGTTTTTGTTGCCATTTTTTATAAGCAGCAACAGCATCAACAAAACTGATTTTTAAATGTAACACCGCAGATCCGTCCGCATCATTCGTAATTGAAGTCTGAATTTGCGGATATTTTAATAAATATGTTTGCGCCAAAAATAAAACCGTCGCTGGCAAGTGCAATGAAATATCTAAACCTTTTGTGAATTGGTCGAAATTAACACCCATCAACTGACCACCAAGCCCTAACAGCCCCGTTACATCCGATACTGAAGTCGCATACACTTTTAATGCTGGGCTGATACCTTTTGTCGGAGCCAAAACACCTTGGCCTGTATTTGTTGAATCTGCTGGTGCTGTTGAACTTTGGCTTGAAACCTTTGAACACGACATTGCCATTGCCGAAGCAACTATAACCGTGATTAAGCTTTTTTGCAGACCTAATTTTTGATTTGATGTTTTCATTTTCAGCTCCTATCGAGTGTGGTTTTTTATTGAACAATCACTGTTTCGGACCAAGGTCTGGCAGACTTTAATATGAACGAATGTGAAAAAAAATTCGACACTAAATGACAGAAAAGTTTTACAAAAAATTTTGACATAGACAATCAGTGCAGATTGTTTTCAATTAATACATCGAACAACTTAACAGGAGCCAACACATGCCTAATTCATTTTTCGAATTCACAACCAAAGACAGCGCACAAAAAAATTACGATCTTTCGCAACACAAGGGCCACGTTGTACTTGTCGTCAACGTAGCCAGCAAATGTGGATTCACTCCACAGTACAAGGGCCTAGAAGAATTATATCAAAATTTTAAAAACAAAGGTTTAGTCATTTTAGGATTTCCATGCAATCAATTCGGCGCTCAAGAACCAGCTTCTGATTCAGAGATTCAACAGTTCTGTTCGATGACGTATCAGGTGACTTTTCCTGTGCTATCAAAAGTCGATGTCAACGGTTCAGCCGCATCACCGATTTATCAGTTCCTCAAAGAAAAAGCGCCGGGTTTATTAGGCACTGAAATGATCAAGTGGAATTTTACAAAATTTCTAGTCGGAAAAAACGGCGAAGTCATCAAGCGCTACGCACCCAACACCGAGCCCGCAGATATTGCTCAGGATATTGAAAAAGCGATCGCAAATTAATTTCAAAAAAATCAAAAAAAAAGCGGAAATTTCTTTCCGCTTTTTTTTGGTTCTTAAATCACAACAACATTCTTTAAGAACCTGGGATCTGAATTTCAGTACAACATTTTAACAGGATGCACAGCTCAAGAAAAATTAATTTAATTCTTCTTTAACCAAAGACTTGGCTTCTTTAGCTAAGTCTTTCGGTGACTTTTTTGATTTCTTTGGCATATCTAATTCAACCGAAGCTTCATCAGCAACAGATTCAGACATATCCGCCGTCATCAATAATTGACCGATGCCATTTTTTGATAAAATTAATTTTCTTAATTCTTCCATAATTGCAGGATTTGATCTTAAAAATTCTTTTGAATGATCACGGCCCTGACCTAAACGTTCGCCTTTATATGAATACCAAGCACCCGCTTTTTCAACCAAGTTCGCAGTTACAGAAAGATCCAAAATATCACCTTCTGCAGAAATACCTTCGCCGTACATCAGATCGAATTCAACTTTTGTGAATGGCGGAGCCATTTTATTTTTAACAACCTTAACAGCTGTTCTGTTACCAACAACATCTTCGCCGCTTTTAATTGCACCGATACGGCGAACATCCA
>CANBND010000081.1 GCA_947370945.1 Pseudobdellovibrionaceae bacterium
AGACAAGTTTTCATTTGTTTGATAATTAGAAATCACTTTTGAATTTCGATAGCCTTGGTTTTTAAGATAGGAATTTATTTTTTCTTCGACTTGAGAAATTTTAACGTCACTTTCGGCATCGACCAAGCTGATCGGAGCCGTCGTTTTCAATTCATCAATATTAACATTTGATGAAACGTTATACACCACAGCGGTGACATGGCTGGTTTGTAATCCGACCAGATACAAATGATTATTTTTTTGTAGGATCTTTAAATTTTCAAACGGGTAAAGTGAATTCACTTTTTTTAAAATATAATTAATTTCAATTTCAGAAAATTTTTTATTTCTTATTTCAGGAATTTTTTGTTCAAAATTTTTAATTATTTGTGCGGGCCAATCTTGCAAATTAAAATCTGGGTAAGTTTTTAGATCTTCGGCCCACAATGCCGTTGAAACCAATTGCAGCAGACTGAAAATAAATATTAAAAAAAATATTAAGTTTCGACGCAAGTTCATTCGCCAAATTCCTTTTTGAATTCTAAATCAATACCACCAATACCTGTGTCATTTTTGTTGTTTTGTAAAATATTAGTTTGTTGGTCAGCGCCTTGATTCTGATAATTTAAAATAAGCGAAATATCTTTGGACCATAAATACTGCATGCGAACTTCATTTTCTTGTTGGTCCCCTGTCAGTGGCCTTGAATACGATGTTGTGACTTTAGAGCTTAACTTTTTGCTGACGGTGACTTTGGGTACAGCAATATTTCGCGTGCTATCGATACTTGGTGACAGCTGCACATTCAGTCCTAATTTTTGCTGCAATTTTTTATTTAATTCAGACTGGTTACTCAGAGCAGCCAGGACCTCTAATCCAGTTTGTTTTTGTTGTATGTCTGAACTTAGAACCTGATCATTTTTTGAGGCCGTATAGCCCAATGCTAATAACGAAAAAATGTCTTCACGTGATAAGCTGGGCTGACTGGTGGGCTGAATATCTAAACTTTTTGCGGGGCCTTGTATTTGTAAGTTGATATCATAATCTGAAACTCGGGCGTTTGCATTCATGAATATGATTGGATTAATAACATATTCACCACCAAAGGTGATTGAACCCAATTGGATATCAAAAGGTTTATCCTTAAAAAACAAACGACTACCTTGTTGAATATCAACGCGGCCTTGTAAAATAGGATTTTCTGGGGAACCTGTGACATGAATTTTTCCAAGTGCGATACCGTCAACGATTCGGTTTTTGACTGTGACACCTTTTGAAAAATCTGCAGTCACATCTAACAGCAGTGATTGATTTTTTTGATTCAATTGTTGTTCCGGTAAAAAGGGGCTTGGTCGCAGACTGAATACCGCATTTTCGTCATCTTCGGTAAATTCTTTGGTGATATTACCTTCGTCAATGGCGTAATCAATTTTTAAGTTGTATGGTAACCATTGGCCGTAAAATTTTAACTGAGCAATCCCCGAAGTTTGATACTTGGGCGGAAATTCCAGATCCATTTTATCAGTCTCTGCAGTCAATAAAACATCAATATTTTTTGAACCTTTTATATCGACTTGTCCTTGGCCCGTGATGGCCGTTTGGTTCAACGTCGCATTTAATTCCGAGAAAATAATTTTAGATTTTGAAAAATCAAAATAAGTAGAAATATCATTGATCGGGTATTTAAAACCCTTCATTGTGACCGATGCATTGTCGATCAGTCCCTCGCCCGAAAAATTTAATTTTTGCGACTTTAAATCGACCAGACAACTCACTTCAGCCAAGCCGGATAGATTATCCAAAAAGGGTACTAAAAATTGGAGCGGTCTTAAAAATATTCGGCCATCAATTTGCAATTCAGAGTTCGAACCATTTTTTAATGAAACAGTCATGTTTTGATCAGGACCTGATAAAATCAGCGGGTCCATTTTTTCTAAACCATGATTGAAAGTGATTAGGCTGGGCTTTTTCAACTTCAAGCTTTGCGAACTGCGCTGTAATAAAATATTTTCGACTGTGATTTCTCCAGTTAAATTTTTAAAAGCTGCATTGTCAGATTTCAGCTCTAAATCGCCAGATAGACTTGCGTAGGTATCGCTGGGCGGTAGTGGCAAGCTCAGCATAGGCAATAAAATCAGCGGATTTAAATCTCGGGCCTGAGCCTTAATATAAACTTTTTCTTTGTCCTTCAGCGGAATTGTTAAATCCAATTGCAGTTGTCGGCCAAAAATTTGTCCCAAATATTTAAAGTGATCCAAAGTTAATTCGACATCGCCTTGCGAAGTTGGAAGTGGAGTGTTGTCAATTTTTAAATCTTTTGTTTGTACTTGCAGTAGAACTTTGGGAGTTAAAATATTTGACGAGACCGTACCGTTGATATTCAGTTGTCCATTGGCCGTCGGGAACAAATCAGAAAAGTGATCGATATCTTCAATTCGTAAGCCCGTTGATTTGATTTGTAAATTCAGACGTGGAGTTTCTTTTGTTGGCGTTGTCAGGATGTCGTTTGTGACACGAAGTGATCCGTGCGGCTTTGTCATGGCAACATTCTTAAAATTAATTTTTTCGCCATCAGACTGTAAATCGGCATTTAATTTAATAAATGTTTCGTTCACAATTTGGCCGCGTTGAAATTCAGATTTTAAATTGTAACTCATTTGCCAAAAATCAAGTGGTCCATTAAATTGAATTTCAGCTGTTCCTTTGCCACTCGCTGTC
Organism: Pseudobdellovibrionaceae bacterium; assembly: GCA_947370945.1. GTDB lineage: Bacteria > Bdellovibrionota > Bdellovibrionia > Bdellovibrionales > Bdellovibrionaceae > Pseudobdellovibrio. The sequence continues at coordinate 2,698 of CANBND010000081.1, forward strand.
ATGGGCAGATGCCAGCGATCTTCAATTGCAAAGAGGACATCATTTAAAAAAAGAGGATTTAGTTTTAATTGGCCTTGAATTTGTGATTTTGTAAAATCTAATTCAACATCACCCGTGTAATTTGATTTATTTAATTTTGCAGAATTATTTAAAAAACTAAGTTTAGCTTTGGCGTATTTTAAATGTGTTTGCAGCTGACCCAAAGCAAAATGATCAATAACAAAATTATTAATTAGTAAATTTGAATCGATGAGACCAAAACTGGTGTCGCCATTTGTTGTCAGTTCTCCGGAGGCGATACCTTTTAATCCCAGATTGGCGATGTTTTTAATTTCAGATAAATCTAATGATTTTGAATTAAACTTCATTTCAAAACCTTTTTCAAAATCAATGTTGCCACTGCTTTGAACATCCGACTTTCCAATGCGAAGATTTGATTTAAATTTCAACCCATTCAGCGTTAGATCTGATTCGCTCAGCGCTTCGGCTTGATCAATTTGAACAATATAAAAGGGGTCATTCAATTCCGTTTGAACAGATATACTGTTGGCCATAATTTGCGAATCACAGTGTATTTTTAAATTTTCAATTTGACCTGAACACTGAGCTTTTGCTGTAGCCTTGAGGTCAGCGGGGATATCATTTAAATTCAAAGATTTAAATAATTTTTGCAAATGAAAATCTTGCACGATTAAATCTGCCTTAAAGGCAAAGGGTTTTTCTTGTTGCAGGGAAATTTGTTTCAGTTCAGCTTGGCCTGACGGGTGTTCAACAAGGATTGAATCTATTAAAAAATGACTGTCTTTAATTTTCGCTGTCGCACGAGCATTGCCGAATTTTAAATTTTCGAAGTGAACTTCTTCGGTTGATAATTTAAATTGCCCTGAATTTTTTTTCAAACCCGTTGTTGAAATTTTTCCGGTTAATTTAATAAATCCTGCAACTTGTGGTAAACGCTGAGACTGTTCTTTGATTTGATAAATCAATTCCTTAAGTTCATCTAATTTTAATCGAATATCAAATTGTGTTTCTGTTTCTGGATTTATCAAAAGCTGTGGCAAATCTTTTGAAAATGATGAAGCTACTATTTCAGAAGATCCGTGTTGAATCCGAAATTGTTCTATAGCATAGGTTTTTTCATCAAATTTGGCATTCAACAGCAATTTCAACTCAGTCGATGCCTGTCGTTGGTTTGTCAGTTGAATAACCAAATCATGCGTTACGATGGATATTGACTTGTGGCTCTGAGAAATAAATAAATTTGGAATTTGCGCCTGAATTTGTCGAAGTGTTTTATTTTCAGAGTCGTTTACATCGACTTTAATGTTTGTATTTTGAATGATTATTTTCTGTAGAGGGATTCCATCGATGGCTTTAAAAAAATCGTGTAAAAGGATTTCTTTTGTCGCGCTCTGGTCATCGGGCTTGAGCTTTAATAAGGTGCCTGTGTTTTGCCTAGTTTCCAGTCCATCTAAGGTTAAATTTGAAAATGAAAATTGACCAACCATGAGGCTAAATAAATCGAGTTGAATTTTCGCCTGTTTTAAATCAATTTTTTTTAAGAGGCCAAAATTTTGTGGACTCTCTTTTTTAAATTCAACCGACAAATCGGTAACTTTGGCTTGTAGTTTTAAAATTGAAAAATCAATATTTTTAGCAGTCAGAATAACATAAGGTTGCGCTGTATTAATTTCTGGAATCTTTGTTAAGATCCAGTTTTTTAAATACGGATTCAAACCGTAAATCCAAAACAAAGATATAAATCCCAAAATCATTGCTGGGCTTAAAAACAATGCGGTCGCGACGCTTTTCTTCACGAATTTTTCCATTCGTGCAAGAGTGCTTCTGTCGATCTGTACGAAGGAACTGTCAATGACAACGATTCCAGCAAATGTATGGCTAAATCAGTTTGACCTAGACCCTTATACGCCAGAGCTTTTAAATAGGTGGCGCCAAATATAATTTCTGATTGCGTCGACGACTGAGTAAAGCCTTCAGCTTCTAATGTTTCGATCAGTTTTAGTAAATCTAAAAAACGACCACATTCTAAAAAGGCTTCGGCTGTCAGCCAATCACGCGCTGAAGTTTTCGGGGCTTTGTTTAAAATTTTCAACGTTAAATCGAACATTTCAAATTGAAATGTTAAAATTGCCAAATTGTACAATTGTTCAGGGGCTTCGCTTTCAAGCTGCGGTATTAATATTTCAAATTGAGCGGTTAAATCCTGAACTAAATTTTTAGATTCCGGATCGTTCATGACAGCGCCGGATTTTGTTTTCGTCATTTTTTTTTGTATTAACACACGCGATAAAATATCATCAGCTTTTTTTTCAAGGTGTGCTTGTTTTAATAAACTGATTTCAATATCATTCGGAAACAATTTAATAATTTGCGCAAGAATGGCTTCCTCTTGCTCCACTAATTGGTACATGCGATTTTGATTTAACTGTTCGATCAGTTTCGTTTTTAACAAAGCGCGATCTTTTTGAAAAGTTTGCGGCATCTGCTGAAATGCTTTTTGTGCCGTTAAGGAAAAATTCAGAATTTTTTCGGAATGCAATGCTGTTAATTCTGCGGGCTGTTGCTCGATCACGTAATCAAACAAATTGATATCGTCTTCAGAGATTTCTATTTTTTGCTTATCGAGGGCTTCAGCCAAAAATCCAATTGGAAACTGACTGAGTTTTGATTTTTTTAAGCATTTAGTGTAAAGTTTTTTGAGGTCTTCGAATCGACCAGCAGTGATTAAAAAATGACTGAGGCCTTCGATTTCAAAGGCGCTCAGTGTTTCACTTTTTTCGTACTTATTTAAGAGCTCTTGGCAAACGTAATCAACAGAGGTTCCCTCTTGAAATAAATTATGTATTTCAATTTCAAGGCTGTTGGTCCCGGCCAAATTATTTCATACTCTCGCGTGAAACATATTCGCCAGTTTCAGTATCGATACGTAAAGTATCACCTTCAGCGATATGCAACGGCACGCTGACAACTAATCCCGTTTCCATCGTTGCAGGTTTTTGCGCGCCGGTAACGCGGTCGCCTTTAATGCCAGGTTCAGTTGATGCTACTTTTAAATTCACTGCATTTGGAACATCAACTAAGACGGGCTTGTCATTGTAAATTGTAATTGTAACAACTAAATTTTCAGTCAGATAATTTTTAGATTCACCCATTTCATGTTCCATCATGGTGATTTGTTCAAAATTGACTTGGTTCATGAAATTATAACCACTGTCATCTTTGTATAAAAAAGTCATTTCAACATTTTCAACGTTTGGAACTTCAAATTTTTCACCGGATTTAAATGTGCGTTCTAAATTTTGACCTGTCAGCATGGCGCGCATCTTAGTTCGCGAAAACTGATTTCCTTTTCCTGGTTTAACGTGTTGAAAATCAACGATGACATAAGGTTGACCTTCAACCATCATTTTAAGGCCCTTTTTAAAATCTGACGTTTCGTACATGACGACTCCTGTTTTTATGATTCATTTTGAATGTTATTTTCATTAATGAAATTTAAGACTTTAAGTCTAAGACAGGATTAGTTAGGGCACAAGCTCCGGAGATTTTAATTTTTGGATTCGGCGCAGCAATAACTCAAGTGTTTTGATTTTTTTATGGTTGATCAAAGCCCTGCGAGAATTTGATTTTTTTTCTTCAGTTTTTGGGCGTATTTTTTCAGCATTTTCGTATTGAGAAAGTCTTAAAAGTCGAGTTTGAATCTCTGGATGCTCGCCAAATTCTGACAAGCATTCGCGCAGCAAACTGATGGATTTTTGATACTCGTGCCGCACAGTAAATGCGTCAACCAACGATAAAACGCGCTCCATTTTTTGATTCGAAATCACCCAAGAATTATCAACAATAGCATCTGTTTTTTGATGTGTTTTTTCGGCGAAATCTTTGACGGATTGCATTTCAAAAACTTCATCCTCATAGTCGTCAGCTGTCAAAACTTCAAGTTTACCGATGGCTTTTCGAGCCAACGGATGAGTCGGATTAAATAATAAAACTTTTTTAAAGTCTGCTAATGCTTTTTTTGGTTTTTGCAATTTTAAAAACGTATCTGCACGCAACAATAAAGCATGCCAGTTTGTCGGAGCCTTCGCCAAGGCCAGATCAAAATATTCGATCGCTTTTTGATGGTCCTCGCGAGCTTTAAAAACTCGCCCCAGTAAAATTAAACCACTGATCGAATGTGGATTGTATTTCAGACTTCGCTCGATTAAAACCTGCGCTTCGTCGATCATCTTTTCAGCAATATATAAATCGGCTAATTGGACAAATGACAATGATTTAGGATTTTTTTGCAGCTCAAGCTGCAGTTCTTCCATTTTTTGAATTTTCTGAGACCGAAATTGATCGTCATTCTGATTTGTCATCTTGTATTATGTTGGCATTATATTGACGTCATGTGAAGCAAAATATTCTAATACAGAAATGATTATTTTAGGTATAGATCCCGGTTCAAGATTTTTAGGTTTCGCAGCGATCGAAGTCGATTCAAATCGTCGTATGAAACCGATTGAATACGGAGTTTTAAAATTTGATTCTAAAGAAAATCTTTCGCAACGACTTTTGGAAATCGGTGAAGGTGTGCGTGATTTAATGAAATCATACAGACCTGAACATGTTTCATTAGAAAAAATATTTTTAGGAAAAAACGCTGACAGCGCATTTAAATTAGGTCACGCCCGCGGCGTTGTGATTTACGAAGCGTTAAAAAGTAAGGCCGAAGTTTTTGAATACGCCACACGCGCAGTCAAAAAAGGAATCACCGGCAGCGGCGCCGCAGAAAAAGATCATGTGCGTATCGTTGTACAAAATTTATTAAAATTGCCGCCTGTAAAATCATTAGACGCATCAGATGCATTGGCAATGGCGTGTTATCACGTGACACAATTGCATGCTTTGAAAATTAAAAAAGAATTACAACATGATTTGTAATACAAAGGTAAAATGATGATTGGATTCTTAGAAGGACTTATTTTTGATGTCACCGAAGATTCATTGATTTTAAAAACCAATGGTATCGGTTATGAAATTTCTGTAACCAAACAAACCTTATCGGACGCGCATGTTCTGATGGGACAAAATATGCCGATGTGGATTTATTCACATGTGCGCGAAGACGCTTTTCAATTATTTGGTTTTTTAACAAAACCAGAAAAAGAATTTTTCACACAGTTATTAAAAGTGAACGGCATCGGGCCAAAGTCAGCACTGACGGTCATGAGCGGAGCCAGTGTTTCGCAAATTCAACAATGGATCGAAGCTGGTGATGCAAAAGCGTTATCTGCATTGCCAAAAATTGGTAAAAAAACAGCCGAACAAATTGTTCTGACCTTGAAGGGAAAATTGGTTTTGATTGAAGACAAAACAAAAGCTCCAAAAAAATCAGAAACACACCGACAAATTTCATCAGCACTGGTGAATCTAGGTTTCAAATCGCAACTGGTCGAAGAATTTATTTTAACTGTGGATCATAAAGCCACCATTGAAGACGGCGTACGCTTAGGTTTGCAAAAATTGACGGGTAATAATTTATGAAAACAAAGTTTTCCGGATACGGAGTTCGACGATGACACGCATTCTAGAATCTTCGCAAACCGAAGCTGAAATCAAATGGGAAAATAAGTTACGCCCCACAAAATTCGAAGACTTCCCAGGCCAAGATACTGTTAAAGAAAAAATGAAAGTTTTCGTTCAAGCTGCAAAAAACAGAAACGAACCACTTGATCACACATTACTTTTTGGTCCGCCAGGGTTAGGAAAAACCACACTCGCACAAATTATCGCTCATGAATTAAAAGCCGAAATAAAAATCACATCGGCGCCAGCGATTGATAAAAAAGGTGATTTGGCCGCGATTTTAACAAGTTTGAAACCATTTTCAATTTTATTTATTGATGAAATTCACAGACTGAACAGAACTATCGAAGAATATTTGTACACAGCCATGGAAGATTATTATATCGATATCGTGACGGGTGAAGGCTTGGGTGCAATGTCGATGAAATTTCAATTGGCCCCATTCACTTTGATCGGGGCTACGACACGCGCGGGCTTATTAGATAATCCGTTTCGTGATCGTTTTGGGATTCAAGAGCGTTTACAATTTTATGATCGTGAATCGTTGAAGAAAATTTTAATTCGTTCAGCCAGTCTGTTGGATTTAAAAACAGATCCCGATGGTGCCGAAGAAATCGCTCGTCGTGCGCGCGGAACTCCGCGTGTCGCCAATCGTTTATTGAAACGTGTTCGTGATTATGCCGAAGTTAAAGGTGACGGTACAGTTTCAAAAGAAATTGCATTGTACGCACTTGATCAGTTGGGTGTTGATAAATATGGTTTGGATGATATGGACAGGCGTATTCTAAAATTAATCGCAGAAAAATACGACGGCGGTCCCGTAGGAATCGATACGATGGCATCAGCTTTAGGTGAAGAGCGCGAAACGTTAGAAGAAGTTTACGAGCCCTTTTTGATTCAAGAAGGCTACATTCAAAAAACAGCACGGGGTCGAGTGCTGACAACATTTTCAAAACAAATTATTCAAAAACTGACCGAAGGATAGAAGGAAATTTACAATTATGTTTTTTCAAAAGACCATCCGAAAAACTGCAGAAGTTCAAGGTGTTGGAATTCACTCTGGTGAGCCATGCTCTTTAAGGTTCAAGCCCGCACCTGCGAACACGGGTGTCTATTTTATTCGTACGGATTTACCAAATCGTCCGTTTTTAAAAGTCACAGCGTTGAATGTTCAAGCCGTACATTATCAAACCGTGTTGGGCGGTGAACATTTTAAAGTCGCAACAATCGAACATTGTGTATCGGCGTTGTCTGCGATGAGAATTGATAATATTTATATTGAACTGGATGGCCCAGAAATTCCTATCTGTGACGGAAGCGCAAAATATTTTACCGAAGCTTTATTAAATGCTGAACTTGTCGAATTGGATGAGCCCCGAAAATACTGTTACATCACAGAGCCCATCAGTTACACAGAGGGTGATAAATTTGCCTACGTGTTGCCATATCATGGGTTGCGTGTGGGTGTGACGATTGATTTCCCACATCCAATGATTGGTAAACAAGTCTTGGATCTTGAAATGACCGAACAAAGTTTTATTCGTGAAATCGCAGCAGCCAGAACATTTGGTTTTTTAAAAGATGTTGAAAATTTAAAATCCGCAGGTCTAGCGAAGGGTGGTAGTCTTGAAAATTGTATCGTGCTTGATGACACAAAAGTCATTAATACGGAAGGTTTGCGATTTGAAAATGAATTTGTTCGTCATAAAGTTTTAGATGCTTTGGGAGATCTTGTGACCTTAGAAATGCCACTGATGGGTCATTTGGTTTTACACAAGGCGGGGCACGATATTATGAACAAACTCGTGAAAAAAATAGTGACCAGCCCTCAGTCTTATCGCTTTGTTCAGCTCGGAGCAGATATCTCGTCCGAGATGAAAAAATTTGCCAACTGGACATTGTAAATTTGAGCAAATAAAGCTAGATTAGCCACTCAATTAAATAACTAAGTTATTATAAATTTAACACAGGAGAATTTATTATGATTATCGGAGTTCCCAAAGAAATTAAAATCAGTGAAAACCGTGTAGGTCTAACTGAAGCTGGTGCTAAGCAGTTAACTAAAGAAGGTCACACAGTGATCGTTGAAAAAGACGCAGGCGTGGGCAGCGGCATTTCAAATCAAGATTACGAAAAAGCCGGCGCAAAAATCATCGACACTAAAAAAGATGTTTATGCAAAAGCGGACATGATCATGAAAGTGAAAGAACCACTTCCAGATGAATATGAATTAATGCGTGAAAACCAAATTATTTATACATACCTTCACTTAGCTGCAGAACCTAAATTAACAAAAGTTCTTTGCGAGAAAAAAGTCAAAGCGATCGCCTACGAAACTATTCAATTAGAAAATGGATCACTTCCATTATTAACTCCGATGTCTGAAGTTGCAGGTCGTATGGCGACTCAAGTGGGTGCGTATTACCTTCAAAAAAATCACGGTGGTAAAGGAATTTTATTAGGCGGAGTTACAGGAGTAATGCCAGGTAAAGTCACTATCATTGGTGGTGGTGTCGTTGGTACAAACGCTGCAAAAATGGCTGTGGGTCTTGGTGCTCAGGTTACAATTTTGGACGTTTCAACAGCTCGTTTAGAATATTTAGATGATATTTTCCAAGGTCGTTGCCAAACTTTATTTTCAAATGCAAAAAATATCGAAGATTCAGTTCGTGAATCTGATTTAGTTGTTGGCGGTGTTTTAATTACAGGTCAAAAAGCTCCAACATTAGTTTCTAAAGAATTAATTTCACAGATGTCACGTGGATCTGTTGTTGTTGACGTTGCGGTTGACCAAGGTGGTTGTATCGAAACATGCCGTCCAACATCACACACGGCACCGACATATGAAATTGATGGAGTCATCCATTACTGTGTTCCGAATATGCCAGGCGTTGTTCCAAGAACATCAACGTACGCATTAACAAATGTCACATTGAAGTACGCAAGCATGCTTGCTGCAATGGGCGTTGAAGATGCGATTGCTAAAAACAAACCTTTGATGAAAGGGTTAAATGTTTACGGCGGTTATGTTTGTTACGAGCCCGTAGCAAAAGATTTAGGTATGGAATACCGTCCTTACAAAATCTAGTTTTAGAAAAAAAATATTTCTGTTAAAAAGGAGCGATGAGAATTGCTCCTTTTTTTATTTTATAGATCACAATTATTTGGCACAAAAAAAGCTATAGCGAATAGTGCTGACCGCAAGATTCGCTATAGAGGGATTTCGGCTCCGAGAAAGGATTGAAATCCGGAATGATTCCATCGTACGAATCTATTCGACAAGTTTTAGTGATCACATTAATGATTTTAAGAATTATATTACTTATTATCGTTATTTATTCACACTTAAAAACATTGTAACGGTTTTTGACTCATTCAAGTCCCAACATGTACAAACAGACCATGGACTAGTGACATAGTGACTGTGTGTCGCTTTTGGAAATAGGGCCTGCATGAAGCGGAGAGAAATCTTCATGGATGTGATTTTGCGGTCAGCGCTTTTTATACTTTTAAAGCTGTATTGATTTAAGATTATAAAAAACATATCCTATGTTGAATGAACAAAATCATTCAACAAATTTATGAAATTTCCGCAGGTGTTTTTAAAGCCGACGACATACAAAAATTCATTCATCAATTTGCTGTGCTATGCGCCAATCCAAATGGAATCAATAGTTATTTTTTGCAAATAAGTCGCGACGAAGGCAGTGAGCTTGAAATTGGTTTTTTAACACAAGAAAATATTTTCGATATCACATTATCAAACGGAAAAGTTTACAGTTGTACTTATCCTGTGTCTGAAATTCAAAAAACGACTGTCGTAGATTCTGAATTTAAAACTACATTGCAAATTCAAGGTCGTAAAAAATTTGATTACAATGTTCTGAA
>CANBND010000082.1 GCA_947370945.1 Pseudobdellovibrionaceae bacterium
TTAACCGCGAAAAATTAAATCGCGTCATTCCATCAACAAGTCTTAGTTCTTATGATGATTTTTTAAAAACAGATCAATCAATGATCAAAACAGAAGGAGACGATGATGGAAACGGATAAGGATTTTTTATTTAAAAGCTTCAAAGAGCTCAGCAAAATTTGCTAAATCAATTGGTCTAAAAATATATAAATCCAACAAGCTTACAGTTGTTGGTATCAACGGCGAAACTTTAAATGCAAACTATGCAAAAATTAATATCTCATTTAATTCCGGCAATGAAAAATTTAAGATTCTTGATTTGCCCGTCTATGTGATTGACGGAATGCTGGGTAATATAATTATTGGCCAATCGCTGTTAGAGCATTTCAATATTCGACTGAACCAAGGGAATTTAATTTTGGCTCAGCCTTGAGATTCTAAAGTCCATCAAGTGATGTCTTTACAATACGAGCACATGCTTGATATCTGGGGGTCGAACAAGGACTACTAAATAAATAGCCATTAATAATAAATAAATTACTTCCATTGGTGGCAAACGAAGCGACAATGTAATTACTCGGCAAATTATTTGTCAATGCCGCAGTTGTTCCAATGTTTTGAAATGAAGTGTTAAATTTTACAAAACTTTTAACTCCATATGTATCTCCGACTGTCAAATATATTGCTTGTCCTATAATTGACATTGATCCACCTCCGTAGCTGCTATCAAGCTCTATCGATGATAAAAGTGCTCCCGATAAATTGAAAGAAAATAATCGAGACTTTGAAAGCGTGCTCGACGAGCAAATTCCATAAAATATATTTTGATCTACAGAAATTTTAAAATCGTTTCGACCAGAATCACAGCCATATGTTGCAGGGTTAAATACAATGCTAGATATTGGAGTCGTTGGATTTGTTGTAGGCCAAGCTGAAAAATATCTAGTTCCAGCATTATCTTGCCAAATAGCATATATATTACCAGCCCCGTTTGAGGTGGCTGTGTATATTCGATAAATATTTGTCGCCGTCGCATCATAAGAAGTTACAACATCTAAATTTGTATTTAGAATATTAAAATTAATTTTATCATATTGAGTTAAGCCCGTAACGACCAAGTTCACACCGTCAAATACTATCGGACCGTCGCCCCCATAACCTATAATAGTTGGATAACCAACCAAAACTGAATTAATCAATTTAAGTCCCGCAGAATCTGCTGAAGGGTTAAACTCATTTGATGGAAATTTAAACGGTCCATCAATATTTTTATTACAGGAATAAATAAAAATAGCCGAAACAAAAATTATAATTTTTTTCACTGAAAACCCCAACCTAAAGAAATATTATAATTCGATTGGCCCTTAAGACTGCCGCTATCAGAATTATAAAATGATCCGGCTTTAATATTCAGATAACCATTTGATATCTTTATCCCTGTAGACAAATTGAAGCCGATTGAAATTTGACTGTGATTGACTGTTTTAGATTCGGCTGTTGTTTTTGTGTTGGTCAAAGTAAATGATGAAAAATTCAATTGAGCTTCTGGCTCAAGTTCAATTAAGTAACTATCACTCGCCGATGAAATCAACATTGGGAGCCCTAAATTAAACCGCATAAGTGTCTGCTGCAGTTTTGCATCTGAAAAAGTACTGGCTCCAGCGCCCATAGCACCACCAACTTTATATCTAAACATCGTTTCAATAATTTTATTTGAATAATTATAACCAAGAACAGATTTGTTGATTTCAATATCTTGAAAATTTGGAGATTCAAAAGACCAGTAGACCTCGTGCAGGCCCCCAATTTCGTTTTTAAAAACTAAAAAACTAGGATTCTCTTTTAACTCAATAGTTCCAAGATTTGTACTTTTACTGGCTCCGCAATCAAAATGTTTTTTAACTTGTTCATAGCCTCTTTTTTCAATCACCAGTGAATGATTGCCGTAAGCGCAAATTTTATTTTTTAACGGTGTTTCGCCAATAGATTTTAGCTCGCCATCAATAAACACATCAGCCTGAGATGGAACTGTATCAAGGCTTATAGTTCCGTATTTTGTTGGTAATTTGAATTCGCGATCAATTGTTTCAATTGTCAACTTATCAAGAGTCACGTCCTGATAAAGTTTTTCTGCATCGGGATGAGTGAAAATAACCTGCTTAGAAATTCCAACTTGAAATTCAATGGGATCAGTTGGCGATTTGCCAATGTCTTTACCGTTAACGTAAACCTGAGCGCCCGACGGTACAGTACGAAATACAATTTTTCCAAATTCAGGCTCAAGGATCACATTTATTTTTTTTGGATCACCCTGAGTTAACACAACAGTTTCTTCATGTTTAATAAAAGATTTATGATCCACTGTAATTTTTAATTCAATGCCCGCAGCAAATTTGCATTTAATTTTAATGGGTGATTGGCCCACGACTTCGTCATTAATATAGACCGTAGATCTTTTTTCAGAAGACTTAATCGTAAGCTCAGTATTCATTTCGTTGTCGCAATCAGAATCAGAACCTGTAACACTTAATACGGGCTCCGCCTGAATAAGTCCTGAAAGTCTTATTTTTTCGGCTTCGATAGATTTTAATGAATATTTATATAGAATGTACTTTATAAACTGTTTTGATGAACCCTCATCATTAACTTGTAAATGATCTTCAACAAATTCAAACCCAATTAAGTTAACACGTTTAGATGATTCTTCGATGCGGCTTTGTGAATTTGATTTTGAGCTTGATTCAATTAAAGTTGAATCAATTTTTAATGTTGCACCAAAGTTATCTCGAACGGCTTGCTCTCGTGCATTTTTATCAGCAGCTGAATTAGCCTCAAGATCTGTGCTGGATGGCATAGATCGCCCCACATAATATTTAAACTCTAAATCCTGCTTTGGTGTTTTTAATACCCAAGCCGGATCAGACGCAAATACAAATGAATAAGCTAATATAAAAAAGATAAAAATTGCGTTTTTTTTCATTTACTCGCTGGCTGGCATTTTGTTTGGAGTTTCAGATTTAGTAAACTGATCCCACTGGGCATCAACTTTTTTAGCAAAGTCTGCCGATAAGCCGCCTTTACCTTGTCGGGCTCTGGCTGCATCAATGATTGCAGCTTTAAATTCGGGCTCCGGCATTTGAACCAAAGCGAACACTGAAACTTTAGTAACTCGCTGTCCGTTATCTAAAGTTGTTCTGTATTTTTCCCAATATCTTTTTGCAATACGGATATTACCAGTTTTAATTTCTTTACTGGCTTCGATTCCCATAAACCGTGCTTGTGCAGCATCAACGTTATAACCTTCCTCTGCATTTTGAAATACAAAAGAAAACTTTTGCTCGATGGCTTTTGCAATGCCAGCCTTTGCATTAAGTTCTGCTGACCGAAATGCTTGCTCCGTATTTTCATCTGCATTGATGACTTGCTTACCTAAAAAATAAATCTGACCATCTGATACTTTATAAACTTCAGATTCTTTCAGCCACGGCGGAGGCTCTGACATATTATCAATGCGCGACATCACCACATCTGGCGATTCCTGAACATTTTTATCCTCTACCAACTTAGGATTTGAAGAACATGCCGACAAGACCGTTGCCACTATAAGACCTGCTATTTTTATTTTCATGATTTACTCCTTTTGTTTAAATTGTAGTTTTCATATCATCAAAAAAATTAACTATAATAATTTAAAGTTGCGCATTTTTAGGAACAGGTCCTTACTTATAAAGTAAAGACCTAATAATGAAAAAACCTCTTCCAACACAGTTAATAACCAAAAGTTTTTTTCACTTGGAGATCTATAAAATTCACTGCCAAGTATCTTCAGAAAGCCATAAAACTTACCTACAAACAAAAGAGACGTGATTGACAATACAATCCAAAATACTCCTTTGTTTTTTAAACTGATAAATACAAGCCAAGACTAAAAACAAAAGTAGGAAACCCCAAGATGGCATCGTAAAAAAATTTTCTTTCAAATAATCAAAAAACGATTCGTTGCGTCTCATGCTTTGATAAAAAATTGTAATTTCTGAGAATACAAAAGTTGCTAAAAAGTATATCGCAATTCCTATTTTCGTATGAATTGTTCTTTCTAGATTTTGATTTTCCAAGATTGACTCCTTTGCGTAAAAGTAGATTTTTGTAGTGTAATTTTTTACTAGGCTGATTTTGTCAAAAGTAAATCAGAAGAATGTTTATCAACTAATCTTAAAAATTGTTTTTTTTCCATTTTAAAGACATATTTGGCGAGAAGTGGCAGTGCGAAAAACAAAAAAATGCTTACGTAAAGAAAAAAATTAATTTTATCTTTAATCATGCCGATGGAGTCGTAGTTTTTTATCGCTTTTTTTGCATACCAATCAGCAGCTCCGGAATAAAAACTTCCCATTCCCGTCAGCGATTCCATTTGTTCCATGCTTTTCATATTTTCAGCAGCTTGCCGCTCACTCTCTAAATATTCGCTCGAAGCCAGATAAGTATTTTGATATTGAATTGTGCTATAAAAAGTAATAGCTGGAATTAAAACTGCTACAAAGTAAACTACCCACTTTAGTTTTTTTTGAAAGTAGTAGTTTCTTTTTCCGCGCTTAAACTCAGGGTAATCTGGACCGCACAAAGTCTTTAATTTATTTTCAACTAACTGTATTTTGTCTTCCAAATTATCTCCCATCAGATATTTATAAACTTCAGTTTAGGCGTTTCGCTGGCTTGATTTTATACATTCAAATTCTTCACGTCTAATACCCAAGTGCTTTCTTTTGTTTTTGACTTTCATCAGCTGCTTGCTTGTTAGAAGCCAATTGTCTTTCAGAAAGTGCTCGGCTAGATTCTTCATATGCAGAAATTAATTTTTTATATCTCGAAATATTCGATTTGCATTGGTCGGCACTCCATTTTTTATAAAAACACATTTCGTTTAAGCGTTGAAACCAAATAAGATCGCTCATTTGAGATGTAAGTTCTTGCCCGCGCAAAGGAACAGAATCGGGAAGGCTATAGCCCATCGTCTGAATGGATGCATCTGCATCTATCATCGTGGTCATTTCACTAAAAACTACACGTGACATGTCGCCATAATTATCTATTTCTAAAGCGTTAAAATATATTGAGCTATGATAATCATTGCTTCTTTGTTTATATTTACTATTTAGAAAGGATAGATATATCGATCCAAATCCGCAGGCCAAGATAAAAAATATAGTTTTCTTGCTTAATTTATTCTTTATCAAGTTTTTTACCTATTTTTCTTTCTTCGGAACCAGCTTCCGCGCTGATATTTCGTAAATCCCATTAAATGAAACACTTTCATAATCAAATAATTCATTCAAAATATTTTTCTTCTCAGTCTTCTTATCTTCTCGACCAGTCAGCAATAAGCTAAATGAAAAATTGAATTGCTCAGAGATGCGCATTACGGCTTCCATGTCTGTAACAGAACCTCCAGAGAGCCAAGCATTCAGTGTCGATGCAGAAACGCCTGCAACTTTAGCCAACTCACGTTGAGTGATTCTGTTTTCTTGAATAATTAAATTCAAATTCTTAGAAAAGATATTTTCTTTTTTTTTAGGTGTTTTCATACAGACCTTTTTCGGCAATAAACGAATTAAAAATTAAACAAATATCATTTATCGTTCGTGATTACGAAATATTGTTTTATGATTCGCTAGAATCAACTTAATGCTTTAAAGCGCGAAAAAAATAACTTCGAATTCGATATTACGAATTTAAAAACGTCAGTGCAGACTTTGCACTATTTCGAGTTCACAGAATTTAAAATTTGAAAAGACCGTCATTATACCGTCCATTAATTTTTGCGATAAAATACTGGCACAAGATCTGTATTGTAAAAGCAGTAATCGTTCGCTCGCAACATCCGTTGCACAACTCGATGCCCTCACCGGAAATAAAAATTGCGCACTTTCAATCGCCAAACGACTTAACATCAAAGGCTCTTCTAAAAGTGTTACTCTCTGTATCGCAGATTCAAATAAAACGTAAAAACAAGGTTCATCATTTTCAATTACAGTATAAATGCTTAGTGCTGCAGAATTTTCGCCAATTCTAAAGCTGTAAGTCACAGATTCGTCAGATATTTTTTTGACTTGCTCCAGATCAATTTGATGATCCAACAAATTTTTCTCGATCATGCGAATTGCAGGACAATTTAATAAGTCCGAATCGTTTTGTATTTTTAATTGCAACTTCATAAGTGACCTCCCGTAAGTGGTTTTAAACCAAATCTTTTTGGTGACATCTGAGTATCAAGAGTTTGAGCAGTCTGTTTTACTTTATGGGGCAGTCTTGTTGGATTTGAAGCCTGTCCTCAGCAAGGTCTGATTTATTGCGGTTTAATATCCGCTCAATACTTGTTTTTCCAATCAATATTTTTTTTGCTATGGCTCGAATGCTGACTCCCGATTTATGTAACTCTAAAACTCGAACAGCAACCTCAGCAGGTAATGGTTTTCTGCCACAGCGCCAACCGTTGTTTGTCTGCATCGCCAAAATCTTACGAGCCCTAAGCGCTGAACGAATACGTTCACGACAAAGTTCAGCTTCCAGAGTTGCAACAGAGGCCAGAACGCTTGCGACCATGCGGCCGGTGCTGGATGTAAAATCAAGGTTTTCACGAAGACTAATCAGGCTTACGCGATTAGTTTCAAGAAAATCTAATAAATTTAAAAAATGTTTCGTGCTCCGAGAAATACGATCAAGACCAGCAACAATCACAGCATCAAATTCTTTGTTTTTTACTTTTAGTAGCATGTTGTCTAAAGCGGGGCGCTTTTCTTTGGTTCCACTGATACCAAGATCAACGAATTCTTCGATCAATACATAGTTCTTCAAATTGCAATATTCTCGAATATTAATAAGCTGTGCTTCAGGATTTTGCCCAAGTAGTGTAGATACTCTGGCGTAACTTACAACTTTAAAAATTTTTGGATCAGTCATATACCGTCAATCATACTACTTATTACGCATACCGTCAATACAAGGTATATTGATTATTACGTATAATAATGAGCCAATGTAAATATGAAAACAAAAAGAAAATCCACAAAACCAAATAAATTAAGTCAAAAACTCGAATCGGCCTCGGATCGCAAAAAAACGTCTTTATTTCTTTCGAAGTCAGTTTGTATGAAAGCTCAGGCTAAGTTACAAAAGTCAGGGCATAAAATATCAATGTCACTTTTAGTTGAAGAATTACTGAACGGCTATATCGATGGAGAAATCACTTAATATTTTTGAAATTTGCAACAAACACAAATACCCTGCATTTCAAATTATTTTTTTTGAAATCAGGGCCAGTCATATGACAGCTTAAATTGATTTAAACAATAAAAGCTTACGTGGTGCTACGTATTCTAAACAGCAAACATAAATAAAAACCATAGCGCTCTTATTCATTCAGACAAAATCAAACCGAATCAGTGGACGTTGTCTTTACCTACTATTGCCTTCATCGGACCTTTCACAGGTCTCGACTCATCAGGGAGTCGCTGGTAGCTTGCTCGCTCCTTAAAGATTGCTGCTAAGTCGGAGCACGAAAAACAAAAACGCCCCTAATCTTCAATTAAAATAGTTCTGAGCTGTTTTGGATATTTTAAATCAATGAATTCGTGAATGGTCACAATTGATCGTGATTCATCGATTAGCCAAGTTATTAAAAATCGTCCTTCATAGACTGAAAAATTTCTTAAACCAGAAATACTGTCAGGCCTGCCCATGTGTGGCGTAGTTTTTAAATGATTTTTTAAGTTATTAACTTCAAATTCAAGCTCCGCAAATTTTCGATCCGCAAGTTCCATTGAATATTCTAAGTTATGGGTATAAAGCCAAGTTGCACACTCTTCTAATGCGGCCAGAAAATGATCTGACTCAAGAACCTCATAAAGCATTAACCAACAGCTTTCTTTTTACCCGCAGAAATTGCACGCGCTTTAGCATTTGCAAACGCTATTGATGTTGATGTCTCGCTAGCTATTTTTGCTCGCCCTTGAGCTGAGTCAATTAAACTCTTGGTCAATCCTTCAAATCTTGCAAGCTCAAGCTGCATTTTTTCAAATTGTTCAGAATTAACCAAGACAAATGATTCACCAGATTTTCGGGTAATTTTAATGGGCTCTGATTCAGCGATATCCATCCATTCTTTTAAATTTGAACGAAATTCTTGAGCATTTGTTTTGTCCATAGCGACCTCCGATTCAGTCTTTTTATACTGTACGCTAAACAGTACCGTTTGTACAGTTTAAAAGTATAGAGGGAGCCAAAGGTGGTACTTACTTTAAAGATTTTTAATTGCAGACATCTTTAAACTGAGAATCCAGCAGAAATTATCTGCTCTTCAATTGAAGATTTATAAATCGAAGTACATTGAAAATATTTTTCATGTCAGAAGATGGGTGCAAAATTTAAAAATCTACAGCGATTACAGCGATTTTTAGTGAATGGTGGTAACTGTTTGTGCACAATAGTGAACGTCATGACTGCTCTTTGTTTGTTATATTTGTTTATAGACAATTTACACAGTCTACGTTACAAATTTTCTAGTCCTATAAGGACGACCAATTTGATCACCTTTAATTTTAATTATCATATTAATACAGTCAAAATGATTCATTCAAAACCCAGACTATCTATTTTCTAAATAAAGCTTCAAAATTATAAAGACTTTTAATTTGGAGGTTTCTTGAAAAATTTTATTTTGTTACCCTTTGTTTTTGTTTTATTTTTTGGATGTTCAAAAAAAGACGGAACGGCCCCTACTGATACAACTACAACGCCATCGACTCCAGCAACATCACCGCTGAATGCTGCGCAGATCGCAGGTACTCATTTTGCCACTTGCGCAGCTGTCAGCGGTGGAACTTACGGAACAACTGTTGATGGAATGTCGATTTTAAAAAGCATTACACTGAATACAAATTTAACTTATTCAGTCACCTTGTATTTATTTACAGGAACAGTTTGCCAAGCTGGCGGAACACAAATATTTGCCTACAATCAATCTGGCAGTTATTCAATTAACACGACGGTTGCCACGTCTCCGGCAGGTGCGACTCAACTGACTTATACGTCGTCAAGTTCAAGCTTAACAGTGTACGCCGGCACAGGAATTGGTTCAACGTGGGCTGGATATTTGAATTCATATTGCCCCGGCGGCCCAACGTTTAGTACAACAGGCACATCCAGCGGTGACGAAGGCGGGCGCACGTGTATGCATTTAAGTGCGCCGTCGATCAGTTTTCCGATTTTTCCTGCGAATGGAACAGTTTTTTACGATACAATTCTGTTAGATTCTGTATCAACACCAACGTTGATGACAACCAGCACGGCCGTCAATCTGTTTTTAATGGGGCAATATTCCTCGTTCCCGACAGGGACTGGATTTAGCTATACGTTTTAATAAACAAACCGCGAACAGCCAAAGTTGAATCACGCTTACCAGTAAAGCCTGCGCGCGGCCTCAATTGAAAACCATGTTTAACTAAGACGCGCTTAAGTAAACCTGTGCATGCGTAAGTTGTAAAAATACAATCTGAAGCACAGGCATTTAAAATAAAATAATCTAAAAACTCTTCGGTCCACAATAAACCACTGGTTTTTGCACTGAAGGCATCAAAGCAAATGATATGATTTTTTTCTGTAAATTTTGATTCTAAATTTAAGCCTGCGTTTAAGATTAATTTATTTTTTTGAAAGCTCTGGCGAACAAATTCTGAATCTAATTTTAAAGATTTACAAACTTCGTTATAAATTTTAAATTCATCGCTGCCGCTGATCCAATTTTGAAAATTGTTTCTAAGATCTGAATCAATTTCAAAACTTGAAATATTTTGACCGCATACTAACGACGAAATTAATATTTCGATATAGCCCAAACCTAAGCCCACCACTAAAAAATTCAGGCTTTGTTGCACAGATAAGCCAAGCCTTATGGCTTCGCCGTAAATATATTCAGTCTCGGCAGCGGCGCCTCCTGAATGATGCATGCTTTCAGGCACACTGACTCCGTCAATAAACTGAACTAACCGCAACGTCGGGCTTTGATCCGCTGTCAGTTCAGTTATAAATTGATTTGAAGGGCTTCTCATTGGTATATGTACTCGCTGTATGGAAAAAGGTTGGCGGGGTTTACCCTATCACACGATTGCAGAGCACTACAAAAGAATCTTTGGTGAAAAGGTTTATAAATTACCTGTGACTGTGGTCGATGATTGCCCGAACCGCATGGGTTTAAAAGGCATGAAGACCTGCAGCTTTTGTGATGTTTGGGGATCTGCCGCACGCAGTGAATCGTTTGAAATGACGTTGCCTGCACAAATTGAAAAATATAAAATTGAAATTGGCGAAAAATATAATTCAAAAAAATTCCTGATTTATTTCCAAGCCTATACAAACACATTTACAAAAGTTCCCGTCTTGCGTGCAAATTTTGATACGGCCTTAAGCTATCCGTTCGTCAAAGGATTTGTCCTGGGCACCCGCCCCGATTGCTTATCAAAATCTGTTTTAGATCTGTGGCAAGAGTACAATCAAAAATCTTTTGTGGCCGTAGAACTTGGTGTACAAAGTTTTTCAGACAGAGATCTTGAATTCATGCGTCGAGGTCATACAGCTAAAGATTCGATCGACGCCATTCATAAAATTGCAAATTCAACAACGGTTGATCTGGGAATTCATTTGATTTTTGGATCGCCCGATGAAACAGACGAAGAAATTATTGAAACTGCAAAAAAATGTAATGATTTACCCATCACAAATATCAAATTACATAATATGCACGTTTTAAAAAATACTGAACTTGAAAAATGGCATGCCGCTGGCCTTTACCAGCCCATCGAACGCGATCTGTACACAAAGCGTGTTGAATTATTTTTATCGTATTTACATCCGCGCATTGCCGTTCACAGATTGGCGGCCTTTGCTTCACGTTGGGAAGAATTAATTGCTCCCAAGTGGACTTCGGACAAAATGGGGACACATCAATTTATCGTCGATCATTTAAGACATACAAAAACTTATCAAGGTTGCAAATTGGATTTAATAACAACCGAGGATTTGTTTTTGATCAATCAGATGAAATTACGTATAGAGCCAATTATATAAGTCCTCGCAAGACTTCTCTGTAAACTCTAGTGTACAGAATGTTGACAGTTTTTAATTTTCAAAATGTCTGTTAAAAATCTTCCTACAAAATAACACGTGGGGGTTTTTATGTTTTCAATGAACAAAGGTTTCTTATTCAAATGTGCTCTGTTATCAACTTTGGTTTTGTCTTCGGTGACACAGGCCAAAGTTTGGAATTCGGAACAAACTTGGAACGAAGAATGGGAAAACAAATACGCAACTTGGATTCAAAATGAATTCAACGATGATGTCTTTATGAAAGGGGCCTTTGCAGGTATCGCAACAGACTGCGCTGATGCTGTTTATGCCGCTCGAGTTATTTTTTCTGCACAAAATAAATTACCATTTTTAATCTCGGGTGGAGCTAGCAATTCAACATCGCGTTTTGACAATATTTCCGATCCCACAAAAAGACTGCGCGCATTTATTCAGTACGTCGGTGACGACACCAGTACACAATCTTTACCGAATGACACCTACCCTGTTGCAATCAACGCCCAAAGTTTAAAACCCGGTATTATTTGGTTACGTTCAAGCTATGCTTCAGAAAATTTTTTCGTTCGTCTCTTTGCAGGCCCCAACGCTCCGTCAGGGCACACCGAGGTTATTAAAAACATCAGTCCATCAGGAATTATTTATTTAATGGGTTCAACCGTTCCCGCAAAAGTTAGAAATTTGTTAACAGTTACAAGTCTTGCATTTTTACCCGATAATAATAACTTAGGTTTTCGCCGTTGGATTTGGCCACAAAACAGAAATATGCAACCGTCTGAAATGCCCAATTACAGCTTAGAACAATTTTCAATGGGTGTACCAACGCAGGCAAATAACAACAACTGTATGGATTGCGGCGCAAGCTCTGGCAACACACGCAAAAGTATCCAAGAATTCACAACGCAAATTCAAGCACGACTGGCTCTGCAAGCTGA
>CANBND010000083.1 GCA_947370945.1 Pseudobdellovibrionaceae bacterium
AATTTAAAATTTCGACTCATTTTGTGGGCTTAACTGACAAAGAACTTTCCCAAATCCGTATGTGGATTAGAAAACGTCTGCTCGGTTCGTAAATGCAGCCTGCAACACAATCAACACTAACTGTGTTTGAAATTTTAAATCTGGATCAAGCTGCACAAAACTCACAAACTTTATCAAAGGCCATCGGCGATAGTTTTTTATTTAAAAACAATCCTCTTTATAAAAATATCCGCAGCGAATTTTTAAAATTTGGTTACAGTTTTACGACCGAAGATTTTTGCCATTACGTAGCTATGCCATTTTTGTCGTTGCCAGAAATTTTAAGACACAAAAAAGTTCCTTATTTTGATAATGTAACTCCACTGCAACTGATTGAAAAAGCTCATCCTCAAAAATTTAAATGCGAAGAAATTATCAAGCCAAAAACAAATCATCTGCTGCATGAAAGCAGTCACTGCCTGGCCGAAGAATATTTAAAAAAAATTAATTTCAAAATTGATTTTTTATCAAAAGAACAAAACTTAACTTTGCCGATGATTATGGCCGAATCGTTTGCAAATACTGTCGAATCTGTTTGTAATTACTGGAACATGACCGCAGAACAAAGACTGCTTTTTGAAATGAATTCCTATGTGATTCACTATAAAAAAATCAGCCAAGTATTGAAAGAATCCATCGATCTGATTGGAATCAAAAATACTTTCGCGTTAATTTATATTTCTTATTTATGTTCAAATTGTTTATTGAATGAAGTTTCGCAAAATCAATTCATAAAATTAGTTCAATCCTTTTTTGAGCCGAATATTTCTGAAATCATTTTAAAAAACAAAGGCTGTTTAAAAATTTTTAATCACGCTTTTGAACTCAGTATGGATTTCAGATTGCAAACCACAGGATTTTATTGCCAGATGGCGGGCTTGAAGGCTGATTTATTTAAGCTGGTTGATATCGATTTGGTCATGCTGATGACAAAGACTCGAACAGTTCAGAACTTTCTGAGTCAATCTGAGCATTTGATATCAAATATGGTGCACAAATAATAAGCCGC
Source organism: Pseudobdellovibrionaceae bacterium (assembly GCA_947370945.1). Lineage (GTDB taxonomy): Bacteria > Bdellovibrionota > Bdellovibrionia > Bdellovibrionales > Bdellovibrionaceae > Pseudobdellovibrio. Next base: position 1,049 of record CANBND010000083.1, read on the forward strand.
AAAAATAATATTCTTTACAACATTCACCCCAAAACAATAGAAACATTCAACGACAAAAAAATTCAATAATTCTGAGGGGGATTTATGAAGCACATTTTTAATTTGATCACTTTAGTTGTGATCAGTGTATTTTTAATCAACTGTAAGCCGAAACAAACCACAAATACTGTTGAGATCAAAAAATCGTCTGCAATTATCAATGGTACACCCGTTACCGCAGATCAAGTTTTATCAAAATCCGTTGTTGGTCTATTAATGAATTATGAATTTTCCGCAGGTAACAAATTCTGGATGCAAGGCTGCACGGGATCTGTTTTAAACCAAAAATTTATTTTAACAGCTGCACATTGTGTGAATGGTTCGCCAGCTGCTGACCTTGCGATACATTTTTCATTGAACAGTTTTTCATTTGAAAAACAGCTAGATCCAAAAACTCGAATCACAGATCTTGAAAAATTCTTTACTGTTCGTAAAGTAAAATCGTATTTGCAACATCCACTGTATGATGGTTCTGGCAAACATGATCTGGCTTTGATTTTATTAGAATCAGATGTTCCAGCAGACGCTGTCCCCGTTCAAATTTTACCAGACCAATTTATTGATCTGGTCAACAATCAAACAACATTTGAAAAACAAAATGTAGATGTTGTGTTAATGGGTTTTGGTCTTATCAGCGAATCACCGCGCACTGAAACAGACGTTTTAAGAATGACAACTGTACCTGCAACGTTTGAAAATCAATTTATCGTCACTGACCAAACAAAAGGTTCTGGCGGATGTAACGGCGATTCTGGTGGGCCTGCATTTTTCACTTTCGAAAACATCACATATCAAGTTGGCGTTACACATGGTCCACATGCCGGCAGCACAACATGCCACGAACAAGGCGAGTGGGTAAACCCGGCTTTGAACAAAGATTTCTTAGCTGAAGCCCAAACAAAATTATTATCTGAAAAATAATTTCAGATCATAATTTCAGATCATAAAATTTATCGAATAATTTTTTTCAAAGCATCAAGGTCTTGCGTTTCAATCGCAGGACCTTCGTTTTTTAAGACGGCTTCTGCACGCCTGGCACGATCTTGTAAAAATGGATAACTTGTTTTTTTACGAATTTCGTCTAAATAACTGATCGCAGCTGGGTGATCTTGATATGCAGCCAAGCCTTCAATGGCTTGTGCTTTAAAGACCAACTCCTGCTCTGTTCGCGTGCCCAAAGCTGATGATTCACTCGTTGCATAATTTTTTAAAATTTCAACTGATTCTGGCGTTTGATTTCGGCTTAACAATTCAATCGCCATTGCGCGATCGTCGCCGTTTGCGTTCTGATTATTTAAAATAGTTTTCAAATAAATTTTATGCTCAGGCTCCATTTGTCTGGATAATCCTTGCAAACGATTTTCGATTTTATCTGGATCGTTTTGTGTCATGCCGATTTGATCAACTTCGTATTTAAAATCAGATCGAAACTGCAATAGCGATACAGATTCAGAGTCCGCAATTAAAGCTGACGATGCGGCTGTTCTGCTTTCTGATTCAGGTTTCATTTTAGAAATTACAGTTTTCATTTTCGGATTCTTTAATAACATTATTTTTTTATTTAAAAAATAATCCATACTTAAAAATCCCACCAATAAAATTAATCCGAAAAAATAATACTTGCGCGCTTTCATGTTTATTCGACCACGACTTTGAAACCATCATACAATGGAATCGATACTAAATCTGAAACTAATCCTAAATTTGCAGCCAGAGCCCACGGCACCTGTGATGTTTCGGAATTCCATTTTTTAATTTCGCCATTATTTTTTAAAACCAAAGTTTCATTGTTTAATAAAATAACTTTTTGATTCGAAAAATCCCACTTTGTATTTAATGTATTTAAGCGGCCCGTTTGCGGCTGATACTGCGACACAACACCCGTCGATTGAATTAAAAAATACCCAATCGCAGGTTGCGACGGCACAGCCGTCGTCGTTGCTGCAACGACGAATGGCAGCTTGTATGAATTACCCCAAGCTCCATTCGGAAAATCAAAATTTGCAATTTGATCATCGCTTGAAATTTTTGTCACATAACGTTTAACACCTTGATCATACTCTTCAAGATCTTTCAATCCCGCTTGCGTTTCACCCAGTAATTTAAAATATGAATAAACGTCTTCGACAACATCTGAAAATCCAGAATTTTGATACGGATCAATCGCAAAAGCTTTTTGCAAATCAAAAATCACAGCACCGAAACTTGTACGCTTCAAATGTCCGGCCACTTTTGGAGTTTCTTTTGAAACCCACTGATTATTATCCGTCAAAACAAATGCAGTTTGACGATCCATTGATAATGCCATGACGGATTCTTTTTTCTGAATCACAGGTTTGTTGAAAAAAATATTTGATCTGCCAATCGCCATCAAACGCGCCATTTTTTTATAGACAGGGTGGAAGTTGATGCCCAGAACTGAAACGCGCGCATAATATTCCATTTCAATCGCATGCGAACCGCCGTAATTGTACGTCGAATCACAACCGTTCAGATTATATCCCTGATATGTTCCCTGCGTGCACGGAATATGCGTGTAACCAGCGGTATGACGAGCCTCGTGAACAACTGTACCCACACGACCTAATGTCGACAGCTTGGCCCAGCCGTCCTGCATTGTGAAATAACCACCTGAATTGTAAGCCGTCGCATAAGGAACATCATTTCCACGTTCGACACCACGAGTTTGTGATTTCATCCATGAATAATATTGATGAGCTGGGATGAAATCTTTGATAAATACATTTTGGCTCGTTCCAATTTGACCAGTTGTAAATTGGCCTTTTTCAATCAAAGAAAAATCATTCATCAATTTTTTAAATTCAACCTTCGAATCACAAAGCTCGCGACCACCAAACGACGGCACATTCACTCCGAAATCATTTACATAACGATCCGCATCTTGCGATGTGACACATGCAAATTTATCGTCTTGGTATGGCATTGTTGTCGATACCTGCTGAGCCTTTGCAGACAATGAAAGTACGACGACAGTTGAAAATATTTTTAGTTTTGTGTTCATATGTGAACTCGCAATCTGTAACTTCAGTGTTACAGTCAAATTCCCTCATGAATTCACAGTTTTCGCAAAATATATTTTTAAGTTTTCTTTAGTTTTTTAATTTTTTGAAGCTCTTGATAAATATCAATGTAGTTCTGCATCACACGCGAATAATAAGGATGCGAAATTCTTGATGACGCAGGCAATCGCTGCAAGTTGTTAATACCCATATTGTAGGCGTTGATGTAATGCGCTGACTTTGATTTTAAAGATTTCTTTAGATATTTAAAATACAAAGCACCAATTTGCACATTATAAATGGGGTCCTTCAAGGCCTGCGAACCTTTCCAAGGGAATCCGCTTTTTTCGCAGATCCATTGAGCCGTGTCGGGTTTAATCTGCATCAAACCAATCTCTCCCGCCAAACCCAACGCTTTGGGATTAAATTTGCTTTCTGTTTTTATCACGGCCAGTAAAAATACGGGATCATAATGATTTTGATGACTGGTTGCGATCAGTGCATCTGTCATTTTTTCTGAATTTAAATTTGAATTTTCTCCGGCAATATATTCAGATAAATAATTTCTAAAATTTTGATCTCCTTCAAAACGCGCTGCAGTCGTTGTTGAGTATTCTGACTTCAGTAATTCTTTCGCATGAGAAATACGATCGGCGTCATTTGCGTTGTAGCGTGGACTTTGACACGAATACAAAAATATAACCGACAAAGAAAAAGTAAAAAGTCGAACTAATTTATTTTTATGTATTCTCATTTTAGACTGATTATAAAAATTGATTGTCTTCATAAGAGATTGTAACTTCAAAAACAAGACCACTTTTTTTGTCATTGTAAACGTCAGTAATTATTCAGTTCTTAATTTGAGATTTTTTAATACGACTTGAAACAAGTCCTATTCGATCAGTGTCTAAAATCCTTTGTACAGTGTAATAGTTTTTGACAAAATATTGCGAAAGCTGGATACCTAATACATGCAACAATTTTTCATATTCATATTCAATATCATTCTATTTCAGCCCACATACGCCCTGACTGCCGCATGCACATTGGCTGAAAAAAGATTTCAGTCTCGATTCGAGAAACTTGAAACAGATTACAAAAAATATAGTCCCGAAAAATTCATCAAAGACAATAAACCCTATTTTAAAAATGGCACAAATAACAAAATTGTTTATTTGCTACATGGCTTTATCGGATCTCCATTTGAAATGAAACCAATCGCGCGCCTATTATCTGAAAAAGGCTACACTGTCGTAAACGATTTAATCCCTGGCCACGGTGTGAATGGTTATATCTCTAACTATTACGATGAAAAAAAATGGAGAGCCCACGTTAAAGAAAATTTAGACGATCTACAAACGTGCTCAACAGACATCAGCGTTATTGGTTTTTCGACAGGCGGATTATTAATTCATGATTACATGTCTTCAAATCCAAATTTCAAACCGCAAGCCGCTGTTTTTTATTCGCCATTTTACACGGCTCATTTGGCATTTTTAGCATGGATCAAGGATTTGGCCAGTTGGATTACACCAACAGTTTCCGTATCACCACTGTATGCCGTCAGTCGCTTCCAAGATATCCAAGTCGCTGTGCTTGATAAAGATCATTACATGCAACAAATTCCCTTAGACACAGCGACTGTCATTCAAAAATTAGGAACTGAAGTTTATAATAAACCTGCTTTTAACTCAGAAACGCCAGCTTTATTATTCGTCAGTGAAAATGATCAGGTTTTAAATTCAGACACAACTTTAGAAAAAATAAAATCCGATTTTAAAAACGTACAGATTCAAATATTTACAAAAAAACAAAAAATTCCACATCATCTGATGGTCGACAGTGTCAGCTCTGTCGCCATAGATATTCAGCGGCAAGGTGCAAATTTTATTTTTCAAAACAACCGCTTAAATAAATAAAATTTCACTAATAATAACCAGTTCATCGCCCTTGGGCCGCTGAATTTTAACTTCGTCATCAATTTTTTTACCTAACAACGCCGTTGCAATCGGTGATCGCCAAGAAATTTTATTTTTTGAAATATCAAATTCATCAGCGCCAACGATCTGATAGGTTTTTCGATCTCCATTTTCGTCTTCGATAACCACTGTTGCACCAAAAATAACTTTGTCAGATTTCAAAGTTTTCGGATCAACCACTTCAGCCGATTCCATCCGTTTTTGTAAAAAATGAAGTCTGCCGTCAATTTCACGCAGACGTTTTTTTCCGTACTGATAGTCCGCATTTTCTGAACGATCCCCATTGCTGGCAGCCCACGTCACTGTAACGACAACTTTAGGGCGTTCATCATTCAACAAAGTTAAATACTCTGTGCGTAATTTTTCGAATCCAGCGGGCGTGATGTAATTAATTTGCTCTGACATAGCGAATACGATAAGCTTGAACGCATTATGAGTAAATACCAAAGTGTTCGCGGTACACGCGATTTATTACCTGCGCAAAAAAAAATTTTCAGAGCCATCGAAGCGATTGCTTATGAAAATTCAATCAATTATGGATTCGGCCAAATCGAAACTCCGATTTTTGAATTTTCTGATGTTTTTCACCGCGCGATGGGCGAAACATCAGATGCGGTCAGCAAAGAAACTTACACATTCGAAGATCGTGGTGGCGAAAAAATTACTTTACGTCCCGAAGGCACAGCTGGCGCGGTCCGTGCTTATGTTTCAGAAGGTCTCGCACAAAATAATCCGAACAAATTATATTATTACGGTCCGATGTTCAGGTACGAACGCCCTCAAAAAGGACGTTACCGCCAATTTTACCAATTCGGCGTCGAGGTTTTAGGATTGGATAATCCATTGGCCGATGTTGAATGTATTGATTTGGCTTATACAATTTTAAAAAAATTAAATCTTGAAACGCGCTGTGAATTGCAAATTAATACTCTGGGCGATGCTGAAAGCCGAAACTCATATCGTGAAGCTTTGGTTCAATTTTTAACTCCACTCAGATCTCAATTATCTGAAGACTCTAAAGTACGCTTAGAAAAAAATCCACTTCGTATTTTAGATTCTAAAGACGAAAATGATAAAAAATTAATTGCGAATGCGCCCGCGATGGCTGATTTTATGACCGAAAATACAAAAGTATTTTTTAAAACTGTCCTTGATGGACTTACAAAATTAAATATTCCTTTTAAAGTAAATCCAAAACTTGTCCGCGGACTTGATTATTATTGCCACACTGTTTTTGAATTCGTTACGACAGAATTGGGTGCGCAGGGCGCATTGCTTGCGGGCGGCAGATATGATGGCTTGGTCGAAACTTTGGGTGGTGCAAAAACCCCCGGTGTTGGCTGGGCCAGTGGCGTTGATCGCCTTGCTGATTTGTGCGCTGGTCATTTAGTCATCGAAAATAAAAAGCCAGTGTCGATTATAACTAACAGCACCGAAACTTTAGAGCTCGCTTTAGTTATCGCAAGCAAGCTTCGCAATCAAAATCATTATTGCGAAGTTTTTATGAATGGGAATATCGGTAGAAAAACAGAAAAATCTAAAAAATTAAATTCGTACTTTTGTTTACAAATTTTATCTGACCAAACAAATACATTAGTTAACTTTGGTATTTTTAATTTTTCAAATAATGTAACAATTCATAATACAATCGCAAAGGATCGTATTTTCACAAAAAATATTGCTGGTAATATAATTGTTGATGAAGATATTGTTAATATTAATTCAATAGTTCAAAAGGTAATTAATGAAATCGACGTGGCTTGATCTTAAGCCGCTTTCGAAAAACTAAAACCAAACTCAAAACTTGCACCGCAAGCCGATGCAATGCGAGCCAACAATGGAATTGATGGAGTACGTTTATCAATTCCACTTTCAAGTCTTGCAATCACACTTTGAGTCGTTCCAATTAATTTCGCAAGCTTCGCCTGCGTTAAATCAGCTTTTAAACGCGCTGATTTAACAGCATAAGCAATTTCAGTTTTTGATTTTTCTTCTTCGAATTGAATGCGAATATCTTTATCTTTTAAAATTTTTTGAAAAAATGGCTTCGCTAATTTGTATGATGTTTTTTTCATAAACCTAAAACCTCTTTCATTCTTTTTTCTGCAATATCTAAATCATTTGCAGGAGTTTTTTGTGTTTTCTTTTTAAATGTATGCAGCCAAACCATTGTTTCAAGCTGAACAACAACATAGGCAATCCTAAAGCCACCACTCGGCGCATTGAACTTAACTTCCCACAACTTTCCGCGAAGTTGTCTGAACTGAACTCTTGGACAATCAAGCCCATATTTTTCAATACCTTCAAAGACATCTGCAAAACGAGCCTGATCATTCTTTGGTAAATCCGAGATGAAATCTTCAATAGGACTTCTGCCAGATAGCGTTTCATAAAGGGCTATTTTCATTTTTTTATTATAGCCAATTGGACATAAAATGTCAATAGACGAATTTACAATCCCCGTCGCCCACCTAATTTCACATTTTCACCACGCATCCAACCATGAATGGTTTGTGATTGCGTGCGTGACCAATAGAATGAAAGTACAAAGCCTGCGATCAACATTCCAATACTGATCCACTGCCCGCGTGTTAAATCCAACAATTGATATCCGATCTGAATATCGGGCATTCGAAATGATTCATTGAAAATACGAACGACAGCGTAACAAATAATAAAACTACCAGCGATAAATCCCGGACGACGTGATTTTCGTGCCAAAAAAAATAAAACTAAAAATGTAAACACACCCTCAGTTAACATCGCAAAAATTTGTGATGGGTACCTGTAATCTAATAACGGTCCGATCATTTCTTTGATCGCAGAATTTCCGTTTTGAATTTCATTAATCATTTTATTTAAAACGTCATACACTTGATCTCGTGATGCTTGATTTGTTCGATATGTTCCTAGTAAATCACTCCATTTGCCAACAGTAAGACCGACTTTTTCAGTCACAGGAGCCAATGTTGCCAAACGATCAAATTCATATCCTGGCCAATTTAAAATATCACTTGGGAATCGTACACCAAATTTAAAATCTGCCGGAGCAATTCGTCCAACCAGTTCGCCGTTAATAAAATTTGCGATGCGACCAAAAATCACACCGATCGGGCCAACGATCGCCACAACATCTAATAAATAAACCCAATTTAATCCGTGTTTGCGAGCAAAAAACCAACACGCCACAATAATTCCGATGATACCACCGTGACTGGCCATGCCGCCCTCGTGAACTGCTAAAACTTTCCAAAACGGAAAACTGTAACCTGTCGTCCAAAATAAACTGATGTCATAAAACAAACAGTAACCCAATCGCCCACCAATCAAAGTACCGAATGCGCAATACGTGACAAGATCAGAAACCATCTCGTACGTTAAGCCACTCTTTTGACGTTCGGCCAACCACTGAATTAAAAAATACGCACAAACAAAACCCAACATGTACGAAAATCCGTACCAACGTGGACCAAATGTTTCTGTTATTTTAAAAATAAAAGGACTTAAATCATGAATCATAAAAACCTCGATTTGATATGTTCTAGTTTCAATGGTACATATTCATCATGGCAACAAAAAAAGTTTCAGATATTTTTGACTCGGCGGCTTGGAACGAAGTTTCAGGTTTTAATTTTACAGACATCACTTATCACAAAGCTAAAGATCAAGGCACGGTAAGGATCGCCTTTAACCGCCCCGAGGTTCGCAATGCGTTTCGTCCTAAAACTGTGGATGAATTATCAATGGCTTTGGAACACGCGCGAATTTCATCTGATGTCGGCGTTGTTTTAATCACTGGTAACGGCCCCTCTGCCAAAGACGGTGGCTGGGCTTTTTGTAGCGGCGGAGACCAACGCATTCGCGGCAAAGACGGTTATAAATACGAAGGTGACGACGTCAACGGATCACTCAATGACGAACAAAACAAAGTTGATTTAGCAAAATTAGGTCGATTGCATATTTTAGAAGTCCAACGACAAATTCGTTTCATGCCCAAAGTTGTGATGGCTGTTGTTCCAGGCTGGGCCGTCGGCGGAGGACACTCGTTACATGTTGTTTGCGATTTAACAATTGCATCACGTGAGCATGCTATTTTTAAACAAACTGATGCTGACGTTGCCAGTTTTGATTCGGGCTATGGCTCTGCATATTTGGCCAGACAAATCGGACAAAAAAAAGCACGCGAAATATTTTTCTTGGGCCGAAATTATAATGCTCAAACGGCTTTTGATATGGGAATGGTCAACGAAGTTGTCGATCACAAAGACCTTGAAAAAGTAGCTCTTGAATGGGCCAAAGAAATGAATACGAAATCACCGACAGCACTTCGCATGTTAAAATTTGGATTTAATTTGATCGATGATGGCCTTGTGGGTCAGCAAATGTTCGCCGGCGAAGCCACCAGATTGGCCTACGGCACTGATGAGGCCCAAGAAGGACGCGATGCGTTTGTACAAAAAAGGGCACGCAATTTCACGAAATTTCCTAGGTATTACTAAACCGACTGCCGCGCTAACAGTTCCAGAGCTATTTCTTTGACAACACATCCCCCGTATAAGACTTTGCACTTAGATTCTGAGGGGGATTTTATGTTTTCAAAAATGATGGTTTCAATAGTTTTATTTTTTTCTGCACTCATATCACAAGCTCAGTTGATGACAGCTTCACAAATTTTAAATCAAATTCATATTGAATACGGTCAGCGTTTTGATTCCAACCACCATTACATTGACGATCAAAATTTAACAAATAAATTTAAAGCCAGCCAATTAAATGCGATTCAAATTTTACGTCAAAATAAAATGATTGGCCAAATTTTTCAAATCAAAAATTCAGCCATGGCAGATTTGATTATTACAGTTTCTGTTGTTCAAGAACAAAATTTAGATTTTACAGGGCTACTCATTGAAAGAAATAAATACGACCTTCCTGATTCAGAAGCGTTACTTCGTTTATTTGATTTTCCAATTTTAAATGCAGGCATGAGTCTTTATTCAATGAATGGAAACTCTGTCATTAATATCAAGGCACAGAATTTAACAGCACAAAACGGAGCAAATATTATTGTCCGTTACCCGACTGATTTTAATAAAAATCAATTTGATCAATCGATCTTATCTGTCGTGCGAGCAGCACAAGGCTTTACATTCAGGGCCCCAAACCAAGCGCCATTACGATCAATGAACTTAGATGTATGGTACAGCATTTTTACTCAAGACTTTGGAATCAAAGGCGTTACTTTTCAGTAACACATGCGCCGATAGAATTTTATCATCAGAGAGATTTTAAAAAACAACACAATTAAGTATCAATTTGATCCACTCATATTCTTTTCGCTTTACAATTAAATAACCTGCTAAACTTATAAGATGAAGTACGCATTTATTTTTTGCAGTTTATTTTTATCATTTTCATTGTTCGCACAAGCCACTGGCTCTGCGGGCACAGGCCGGTCATGGTTACTTTCCAAAAGTTCCGAAGCCAAGGCCGCCAAAAGATTTTCGTTGCAAGAATGGCTCGAAAACAAAGATCGCCGCGGAATGATGGATATGTGGTTGGCCATTAATACTCCGACACCGTATGAATTTATGATTGGCGGA
>CANBND010000084.1 GCA_947370945.1 Pseudobdellovibrionaceae bacterium
ATCCGACAGTCTGCAGGATATCGTATCTGATTTAAATCGATTGGTATTTGGTCAAGATGGCAAACAACAATTTACAAATCCAACGACGGTATTGAAAAAAATGACAAATATTGTTCAGCTTACAAAAAAAAATAGTAAGACATCTGTATCGCGATCGTCGAATGAATTTAAAAAACCAGTATTGCAGCCAAAGATCTCAAATACTGATTATACGCCGTCGTCTGATGACCCAGGATTTAATGAATAGTTCTATCGAAGAAACTTCAGCAGCAGTTGAAAAAATCTGCGAAATAGTCTCGGAAATGGCTGGTATTCAGCTGGGTGAAAAGCAATTTTCGATGGTCGAAAATCGCTTGCAGACACGTATGATTTTTTTGGGTTTTGACAACCACAAAGATTACATGCTTCATTTATTTAAAAATATCGAAACTGAATCAACAGCCTTGGTTTCGTTGATGACGACACACTATACATTTTTTTTTCGTGAATTTAATCATTTTGAATTCTTATTAAATAAATCATTACCGCAGTTGATTCAAACGGCCCGCGCGCGTGCGGATAAAACATTACATATCTGGTCTGCGGCCTGCAGTTCGGGCGAAGAGGCCTATTCGTTGGCACTATTTTTTAAATTTCATTTAAATGAATCAGCACCGGATATTAAATTCAAAATTTATGGCACTGATATTGACCCTGAATCAGTGCAAAAAGCAAAAAATGCCGTTTATAAAAATGAAGAACTGTCACAATCGCCATCGATGTATATTCGCGATCAATTTATTAAGGGTCAAAATTCAGCAGCGGGTTTTTCGAAAGTTAAAAAACACATTTCTGAAACCTGTCAATTTTATGTTTGGAACATTTTTGAAGCAGAAAATTTTCACTCGAACATAGATTTCGACATTATTTTTTGTAGAAACGTTTTTATTTATTTTAACCAAGACCAAGTTAAAGAAATCACAAATAAATTATTACTTCGTTTAAATCAAGACGGATTTTTATTTACCGGCATTTCAGAATCGTTAACGCGGCTGAATTTAAAATTACAAACTGTAGCAACATCTGTATATCAACACCCAGCTGCAGCAAAACAGTCAACTCAGTCGTTGCGCACAAATCCACAGCCAGAGGCGAACAAAATATTAAACATTTTGTGTATTGATGATTCATCCACAATTTTAAATCTGATGCATAAAATTTTAGTTGCAGATCGCGGTTATAAGATTACTGCTACTGCTAAAAATGGTATCGAAGCTTTAAATATTTTAAAAACACAGAATTTTGATGCGATCACATTAGATTTGCATATGCCTGAAATGGACGGCATTGAATTTTTACGAAATTTTAGTCACCAAATACCGGTACTGATTGTTTCTTCTGTGAATCGTGATGATTTGTCACTGGCGCAAAAGGCCATTTCATTGGGCGCTGGTGATTACGTTGAAAAACCTTCACTGAATAATATGGCTCAAGGCAGTAATGAAATTTGCAGTAAATTAAAAATTATTCATAGAAATTTTAAAAAACCTATGATTAAGCCAGTTCATAAACAACTTGTTACCGGAAAAAAAGTCAAAGTACTGATCGTCGATGATTCATTAACAGTCTTAAATTTATTATCAAAAATGATTTCCACAGATCCGAATATCGAAGTCGTAGCACAAACGACGAAACCCTTCGAGGTTGAAGAGCTGATTCAAAGCACAAAGCCCGACGTGATCACGATGGATATTCACATGCCCGACATTGACGGACTGACGTTGCTTCGGATTGTTCAAGCTAAATATAAAATACCAACAATTATGATTAGTTCAATGAACAAAGAAGACAGCGATTTGGTTTTGCAAGCCATGCAATTAGGTGCGATTGATTTTATTCAAAAACCGAATCTGGCACAAGTTCAAGAAATGACAATAGTCACGTGCGAACGCATTCTGACGGCAGCAAATGCTAAAATAAAAAATAAATCAATGAATTTACATAAATTAAATTCCGACGAATTTAAAAATATGAACCAAAAAATTGTTTTGCTGGGTGCCTCAACGGGGGGTACAGAAGCCATTCGTGAATTACTACAGAAAATGCCACCGCAAATACCGCCAATTGTAATTGTGCAACATATTCCAGAAAATTTTTCTGCAGGATTTGCAAAACATCTGAATGAAATTTTACCGTTTGCAGTCAAAGAAGCTACCGAAGGTGATATTGTTAAGCCCAACCAAGTACTCATTGCGCCAGGTGGCAAGCAGTTAGCGATCAATAAGCGTCGCGGAGAATATTTTGTTGAAGTCAAAAATGATTTGCCAGTGAACCGCCACAAACCATCCGTCGACTATTTATTTAAATCTGCATTTGATAATCAGTTGCCTGCAAAAAATTTATTATTAGTTATTTTAACAGGTATGGGTGCAGATGGTGCTGCTGAAATGAAAAATTTGCATGACATTGGCGTTCAAACAATTGCTCAAGATGAAGAATCATGTGTCGTTTTTGGAATGCCACGCGAAGCCATTAAATTGGGTGCGGTTGATTACATTTTGCCGCTGAATGAAATAGCTGATCAGATTATTGAACTGGCGATCACATCGAATAAATCGCAGCCGTCGCAAATTAAAAAAGCCAGTTAATCAACGGGCTTAAATTTCGAATTTAAATGTAAAACATTTTATATATTTGCAGCTGTTTTTGACAGCTGCAAATTGATCACTTTATTAATATAAAATGATCTCGACAAAACAGTCTTTGTTTTCGACCTTAAACGGGATGACCATTTTTATGGCCTTATTTAATTGTTCAGGCAAATCTTTGGTCCAGCATGGCTGCGGAATCGACATATTTAAATCAAGGCCTAAGTCTTTTAATTTTGTTTTAGCTGCGCCGTAAAAAATATTCGAAATTTCACCAACGCCGTCCAAAATTTCAGGCGAATTTTCATCGACGGCAGAGCCGACCATATTTTCGATAATTTTTTTTGCGACCATCAGGTCAAAATGAAATTGCACTTGGCCTTTGTATGTTTCAGTGTTTAAAACTAAAAAAACTGAAATTTCTTTGGGTGATTTCCAATTTGAATCCGCAAACGGTTTTTCAAAATGGGCATCGATATTGGCCATTAATTTCAATGTTGTCGACATTCCATTAGATAAATTTAAAATCACATCACGGTTCATGAATGGATGTTCGGATTGTTGTTTAATTGCTGCAGACATTGGTCTAGCTCGCTTTCTTTTCAGAATTCGCTGTGACCTTTTGATAAACGCGTTCAATTTTTGTTTTTAATGTGGCGCCATTGAAAGGTTTGATGACATATTCTGAAACACCAGCTTTGGCGGCTTCGATAATTTGTGATTGTTCACTTTCGGCCGTCACCAACATAAAAGGTAATGTTTTCAAAACAGGATCTAATCTGCAGGCCTTTAAAAGATCAATACCCTGCATGTTGGGCATGTTCCAGTCTGAAATAACGAATTCGAACGGCGAATTGTTCGATTGGTGTTCTTTTAATATGTCTAAGGCATTTTTGCCATCAACAGCTTCGACAACATTTTTGTAACCTAATTCATCAAGAACTTTTTTGACAATTTTTCTCATGGTTGCGAAGTCATCGACGACTAAAAATTTTGTATTCGGGTGAAACATAGTTGGATCTCCTGCGTTATGCAGATTCTGTTTCGGTCGGTCCAGTTTCAAAATTGAATTTATTTTTTAAATTGTCATTATTTTTTATGTTAATGATGAAAGCAACATGAAATGTCTTATTTTGAAACAATTTATTTTTTTAAACTTTATCTTAGTTATGCCGATAAACAATTATGTCAATTATTTTGTTATGTACTGGAATTGCATTTTTATTCTTGATTGCCACAATCTGCACAATTAACTTTTTCTATAATAACTATAATAACTATAATAACTATAATAACTCAAAACCAATTAGTTTAAAATTTTTTTTTTGCTACGCAATTATTTCATTTCTTAGTTTGTATTTTTTATCTGAAAAAAATTTAAAAAATCAAGTTGATTTACTTAAGTCAGAGCTTCAAATCATGGCTGAAGCCTTATCTCCACTGAAACATTACCGTATTGACAAAGATACTCTTGAAAATGATGAAAATTATTTGCGAATTATTGAGACTGAAAAAAAATGGATGAGCTCATCAGAATATTTTTTTGACGCTATTTACACAATGCGTTTAAATGAAAAATCTGAAGTCATTTTTATAGCTGCAGCAGAAGTTGACTATAATCACAATCATGTTTTTGATGGAGAAAATGAGCAACGTGTCCCAATCGGTGAAGTCTATGATAAAAATATACCTGAATTAAATGCTGCATTTGAAAAGCAAGAGTTTGGTTACACTAAAAGTTTTTATACAGATAAATGGGGGACTTGGGCTAGTGCATTTCAGCCGATTTATACTGTTGATCACCAATTTGATGGAATAATAGCTGCAGATATTTCTGTTTACAAGATAACAAAAAACTTTTTGTTTTATAATTTTATTTTATCGTTAGGTTTAATTACTTTGTATGGATTGTTTTTGTCATACAAAAAAAATCAGACGTCAAATTTGCTGCTAAATGAAAATTTAAAAAGCCATTTAATTGAATCAGAAAAAAATTTAAAGTACCAAAAACAATTCTTAGCGGTAATGTCACACGAGATCAGAACACCGTTAAACGCTATTATAGGATCTTTACAATTGATAGAGACAAAAAAATTAAATACTGACGATACGGACAATATAAACAATGCCCGTGAATCTAGTCACATTCTAGCCGATATTATCGGTGACGTGTTAGATTATTCAAAAATTCAATCCGGCTGCATTCAATTAGATCGATCTGAAGTCGTACTACGAAAAACTTTTGATCAAATATCAAACTTATTCAAAGCACAGCTGGATGCGAAAAAAATTCATTTAAATTTCAAAATTGATTCTGCAATTTCTGAATTCAGTTATGGTCTGGATGAAATTCGTTTTCGGCAAATTTTAATGAATTTTATTTCGAATGCTGTCAAATTTACAACTGTAGGTTCAGTTTCTATTTTTGCTAAACCAATAAAAATTGATCAATTTAATTCAATTCTTGAATTTCGTATTGTGGATACAGGTATTGGCATATCACCAGAGAATCAGAAAAAATTATTTCAGGCTTTTCAGCAGGCTGATTCAACAATTACCAGAAAATTTGGTGGCACAGGTTTAGGCTTAGTTATTGCAAAAAATTTAATTGAAACAATGGGTGGGCAAATTTATTTCGACAGCGTTTTGGGCAAAGGAACAACATTTGTATTTACTTTGAAAGTTGAAAATATAAATAAAAAAATAAACTCCATAGAAGTCGAAAAAAATAAGAAAATTTTTAAATTTGATAAATACAGTGAATTGAAAATTTTAGTTGTCGATGATATGCAAATCAATCAAATCGTCTTATTAAAGACATTGAAAAAAATCGGCTTTCATTGTGATCTGGCAGCGAATGGCCAAGAGGCTATTTTAAAACATGAAACTGAAAAATATGACGTTATATTTATGGACTGTCAGATGCCAGTAATGGATGGGTTACAGGCCACAAAAAACATCCGTCAGGCTGAGAAAAATCGTCATATATCTAAACCAGTAACTATAATTGCTTTAACGGCAAATGCTTCGACCGAAGATAAAACAGAATGTTTGGCCATAGGTATGGATCAATTTATATCAAAACCATTCACATTAAATCAAATTGAAAATGCGCTACAGAATTTAATTGAACAAACCGATATAGATTTAAAAAGGACCGCCTCATGAATTATAAACATTTATCACTAGACAGTTTAAAAAATCTTGAAATTATTGATCCGACACTAGCGGCGCAGATGATGAATATTTTTCTGACTGAATTTCCTGACCAAATTAAAAATATACAAAATTTAATTTCAGTAAAAAATAGCCATGAATTTGGCCGACGAATACATGCACTCAAGGGTTCGATTTCAGTTTTTGGTTGTGTTGAATTATGTACGACGTTGAAAAAAATTGAATTGCTAGCTAAGGCTGATAAATTTGATGAATCGTTGCAGCTATATTGGCCTGCAAAAAAATGTATTGATGAATTCAATTCTGAAATTCATCAATACATTTCGTCAGCGAAGCACACCAGTGCCGCTTAATTATTGAAAACGTGTTAACGATTCTTGCATCGAAATAATTTGGTCTTTTGATTGCGCCATTAATATACGATCATTTGCAATAACGTCTTCGTCGGCATTTGCCACAAATTTTTCATTCGATAGCTTTGCATTTAAAACTGAAACATCTTTTTCAAGTTTTTCAATTGTTTTTTGAATACGTTTAATTTCTTCGTTAAAATCAACCAAGCCTTCCAGCGGAATAATAATTTTAACTTTATCACCGCTAACAACGATTGTGCTGACGGCGCATTTCATTAAATCGCCATCAAGACCTATATCACATTTTTCTAAACGGCCCAAAGTCATCAGTGCTGTTTTATTACCGCTTAAAATTTTCTGCACATTGTCTTGGTCGATACCCAGTCGTACAGATAATTTAATTGCGGGACTGATGCGATTTTCACCGCGAATATTTCTGATGGCTGTAATGACTTCTTTAACGACATCAATTTCGTGTTCGGCTTGTTTATTGCCGAGGGCTAAAAATGATTTGTCATTTTCGATTGTCGGATATTGGTCAATAATACAAGCTTCGTTTTTAATTGGTAATTTTGAATAAATTTCTTCGGTGATGAACGGGCAAAACGGATGTAAAAGCCTGACGATGCGGTTTAGCATTTGAGCCATCACCAACTGAGTTGCTTTTTTCTCGTTGGCATCACTGCCGGTTAAAATTGGTTTTGTAAATTCAATGTACCAATCGCAAAATTGATTCCAAATAAATTGATACAGCATAGTCGCCGCATCAGAAAATTTTTCTTTTTCAAGGGCGTTATTCACTTGTTTTTCAACATCATAAAGTTTTGCAATAATCCATTGATCAAAAACACTTGTATGAACTTTTTCAGGCAATGCTTTAGTGCCCTCTGGCGGAGCCTTAAAATCCTGTAAATTAGATAAAGCAAATCTTGAACCGTTCCAGACTTTGTTCATGAAATTTCTGTAACCTTCAAGGCGCTGTTCAGAAAATTTAAAATCTTTGCCACTAAATAAATGCGCCAAGAAACTAAATCGCAAAGCATCGGCTCCGTATTTGTTGATCATATCAAATGGGTCAATGGAATTTCCTAATGACTTTGACATTTTGATGCCTTTGCTGTCGCGAACAAGACCATGAATATAAACTGTTCGAAATGGAACATCTTTTTTAAATTCAAGGCTTAATAAAACCATTCGTGCGACCCAAAAGAAAATAATATCGTGCCCTGTGACTAAGTAACTGGTCGGGTAAAATGTTTTTTGTGTTTCAATTGAATGTTCAGATTCATTCGGCCAACCCATTGTTGAAAACGGCCAAAGTGCAGAACTGAACCAAGTATCTAAGACATCGTCTTCTTGTGAAATTTTTGAACTGCCGCAATGTTCGCATGCGGTTGGATCAATTTCAGCGACAGTGTGTTTTTCACAATCTGCGCAATACCAAGCGGGGATTCGATGCCCCCACCAAAGTTGGCGTGAAATACACCAGTCTTCGATGATGTTCATCCAATGCAGATAAACTTTGCTCCACGATTCAGGTTCAAAGCGAATTGTTCCTGATTCGACAACGCGCTTTGCAGGAATGGCCAGTTGATCCATTTTCATAAACCACTGATCAGACAACATCGGTTCAACAACAGCATTTGTACGCGAACAGTAACCAATGCTGTTCATGTGTGGTTCTTCTTTAACAAAGAGACCTAATTTTTTTAAATCTTCTAATATTCTTTTGCGAGCTTCAGGAATTTTTAGGCCCTGATAAGTCCCTGCGTTTTCGTTCAGTTCACATTTTTTTGTTAAAATATTAATAAATTCAAGCTTGTGAGTTTTACCAATTTTATAATCGTTAAAATCATGTGCTGGAGTAATTTTAACAACACCTGATCCGAAGGCTTGATCTACATATGTGTCTGCAATAATTTTAATTTTTCTGTTAATTAAAGGAACCGTAACTGTTTTACCTATTAAATTTTGATAGCGTACATCATCGGGGTGAACACAAACTGCGGTATCGCCCAACAGTGTTTCAGGGCGAGTTGTTGCGATTGTTAATAATTGATCTGTTCCATCAACAGGGTAATTGATGTGATACATAAAACTTTTGGTTTGTTGGTGTTCGACTTCAAGATCCGAAATCGCAGATTCAAGTGGACCACTCCAGTTCACTAATTTTTGACCTTTATAAATCGTATTTTTTTTATAGAGTGAAACAAAAGTTTTTCTAACAGCTTTTGAAACACCGTCATCTAAAGTAAACGTGGCACGGTCCCAATCGCACGAATCGCCCAAGCCGCGCATTTGTTTATAAATACGATCGCCGTATTGATGTTTCCAATCCCAAACTTTTTCAACAAATTTTTCGCGACCTAATTGATGTCGAGTGATGTCTTGTTTTTTTAATTCTTTTTCAACAACCGTTTGCGTTGCAATACCCGCATGATCTGTTCCAGGTAACCACATCGCATTGAATCCGCTCATGCGTTTCCAGCGAATGAGTAAATCTTGAATCGTGTGATCCAGCGCGTGACCTAAATGTAAAAAACCTGTGACATTCGGCGGAGGTAAAATAATTGAAAACGGAGGTTTTGTCGATTTGTCTTGGGCTTTGAAGTAACCCGATTTTTCCCACCATTGATATGTTCGTTCTTCGACGTCTGTCGGATTGTAACGATCAGATAAGGCGTTTGGATTTGCTAATTTGTCTGTTGGAATATTTGTTTCGTCATTTGTAGTCATGACGAAAATCATATCACATAGTTTCTTTGTCAGTCACCATTTGCTGAATGCCGCCATCCACAAGATAGACGTTCGTATAACCATTTCTTTCAAGGTAACCCACAAAATTTTCAGATTGTTTGCCATTTTGACACAATAATAAAATCGCAAAGTCTTTGGGAATTTGCTTTTCAGTTAAAAGTTTTTCGGCTTGGTCTAAGGTCGTTAAAATTTGGTGCGTTTCAATATGTAATTTAAAAATGGATTGATACCACGTTGAAATGTCTTCACCAAGGTTTATAAACATGAATGGGATTCTGTTTTTAACAAGATTGTCGAATTGATAGTAACCGATTTTATTCAGCATTTATAGACACTGTTTCTGTAATTGGCTCAGTTTTCTTCCCCGCCATAGGTAATTTTGAATAAACTGATAAAACTAAAACCAAAGCGCAAACAATAAATAATCCTGCGATGACAAAGGGTGAACCTGTCCATAATGATCCAAATAATAAACCACCCAAAGCGGGGCCAATCACTCGACCCAATGCGGATAAACTTTGTGTTGTTCCAAGGGCTGCGCCTTGTTCATCGGGTGGAACTAATAATGAAACGCTGCCCATGATCGACGGATTTGTGAAACCGTTTCCGACGGCTAAAAAAGTTTGAACAATCGCCATCATCCAAATATGTTTTGCGAAAGCAATTCCGGTAAGCCCTATCGCCATGCATGTTAAACCAATACGTAAAACATTACGTTCGCCAATTTTAGGAATTAATTTTCGGACTAAAAAACCTTGGGTAAAGACAATGCAGATTCCAACATAGGCAAAACCGAAACTGACTTCTTTGATGCCCCAGCCAAATTTATCTTTCATAAATAAAACTAAGGTGGCTTCCATCATCGACATCGCAAGCGTTGCCAAGCCAAATGTAAAAATTAAAGAGCCAACAACCGGCATATTTATAAATTTTGAAATACTTTCGAAACGATTTAATTTTTTTTCTGCAGTTTTTGGTTCAGAGTTTTTATCATCTGTTTTTTTGACTAAGCTTTCTTTCAAATTAAAATATGCAAATACAAAAGTTCCAACACATAATAATGCGACTCCGTAAGAAGAAAAACCAGTGATAAAATTCATATTTGTTGAAATTGATTCTGCGTAATACGTAAGGCCTCCGCCAATCGCGGGGCCAAATAAAAATCCCATGCCAAAGGCTGCGCCGATCAAAGCCATTCCTTTGGATCTTTCATTGGGCGGAGTGATATCTGAAATATATGCTGACGCCGTTGAAATTGAAGCGCCAAAAAAACCTGTTAAGATTCGAGAAACAAAAAGCATTTCTAATGATCGGGATTGCGCCAACAAAATATACGAAACGGCTTCGCCCAATAAGCAGTACATTAAAATTGGTCGACGACCAATTTTGTCGCTGAGTTTCCCCCACATCGGAGAAAAAATAAATTGCATCAACGAATAGACCGACATTAACAGTCCGGCTTGAAATGCGCTGGCTCCGTAATGGGTGCTGAGTAAAGGTAAAATTGGAATGATCATTCCAAAACCTAAAAGATAAATAAATACTGTTAAAAAAATAACAACTTGTGGTTTTTTCAAGACTTTAGTCCTTTGATTTTTAATATTATCTGCAATACCAATTAGAACCGTAATAAGCTTAAAAAGCTATGAAAAAAACATCACAAATTATATTCGCTTCAGTCGCCGCGCTATTTTTTCTATCAGAAAATTCACTAGCGAACAATCCGTATCAAGTTTTTAAAAAAAATCGAATCGATTTTGATTTAACAACGAATTATTTTAAATCACAGGCAAACTTTATGGCGGACGGCAGCCAGCAAGCATTGCTAGGCAGTAATTCATTTCAAAATATTGAAGTGACGCCCACATTGCGGTGGGAATTGATCGAGGACATCGGATTTATTGGCGGAGTAAATATTGCTTCGTCCGAATCCAGCGATGCGTTGTCGACTAGAAAAAATTCAACTTTAAACAGAATTGATTTAGGTGCAGATTATTTATTTTGGAATTCAGAAATTCACGAAGCATTTTTTAGATTCATGTATTCACATTCATTAGAAAAAACTGACTTAAATACGGATTCTGTTTCAAATTCTGATGCGGCGATTGAAATCAAGCCCGAAGCCATTATTCGTTTTAATTTTGATGGTTTGTATCCGTATGTATCAGGTGGTTTAAATTATCGATCCAACGGATTGTCAATGTTGGCAACTTATGCGGCGGGAATTGAAGCTCGATTTTCTGAAATCGGATTAGGCGTTTCTGTGCTGGGAAGATCATCAATTAAAGACGACGACCAGACAAATTCATCAAGTGTTCGTGATATTGTAAACAACCGAGTCAATGCGGGAAGTAAAAAATATTTTGCCGTGAATCCAAATTCAACAGATTTAGAATTAAATTTGAACTTTTCAGGGAGCGAAAATTTATTATTTAAATTATTTGGCGGGTATACTTTATTAGGATCAAATTCAGCTGTTGGTTATAATGCTGGAATTGCAATTAATTTTAATTATGGCGGAGCCTC
>CANBND010000085.1 GCA_947370945.1 Pseudobdellovibrionaceae bacterium
ATGGAATTTTAACAAATCGATATTTAAAATCAGATTCCGAATAAAAATCTGGTTTTGCTGTGATTAGTAATTTTTTAAAGCAGGCTGAATGTTTGTTTTCTTCGTCGATAAAATTTCTGAGAGCTATCCGCAATGGTTCGCCTTTTGCAATGAGCAAAGCTTTTTCCATGCTGGGCGCCAAACAAGTTTCTTCGAAAAAAATAAATAATTCAGCTACACCTAATGAGTTGTACTGATTAAACACTCGTTTTAATTCCATAGACATGTCTTGATAGACAGGTAAATGTGAAATCGAAACTAATGATTCTGGCATCCAAAATTTATCAGAGTCTGCTTTCAGCGACCAATTGATATCATCGATAGTGTAAGAATTTTTTTCAGACTGCTGATTCAAAGATTCTAAACTGGTATTCAAAAACTGAAAATTTTTTGATTCGCTATCTGGATTCAACTTGGATGTCTCCTGTTTTTCCGTTCATTGTAACAATGTCGCCAGTTTTCAATATTCTGGTAATTTGTGGCACACCGATAATGATCGGAATTCCGACTTCGCGAGCGACTATCGCAGCATGCGACAAGATAGACCCTTTTTCAACTATAACAGCTTTTGCTAAATAAAATAACGGCGTCCAACCCGGATCAGTACGTTCTGCCAGTAAAATTTTACCTTTAAGGCCTTGAGCATCTGCAATATCTTTTACATAACATATTTCACCAGTCAGTATTCCGGGATAACAACCAGTCCCATGAAATTTTTGACCTTGAAAACTTTGTTGATCAACAATGGTTGCGAATTTATTATCGTCAGTCATTGGAAACTGCATCTGAATTTGTTGATGGTATTTGCGATTTATATCGAAAGATGCATATTCAGATTTGCGTAAATTAATCAATCCCTGAATATTATTTTGCACATTTTGAAATGTAATTAAATCTGCAATTTCGTCTGTCGTTAAATAGAAAATATCCTTGGGACTTTGAATCACTTTTAATTCAGAGAATTTACGAGCTAATTCTAAATAGACTTCGCGGATCATTCCAAAAGATCTGGTCCGATGAAAGCGCATTAACTCACGGTATTTGATTCCAGTTTGCAGTTTTTTTAGGTCTGAAGAAAATCTGCGTGATTTTAAAAAATTCATTTTTGGAATAGCCACATCGTGATTTAAAATTGCAGATTGATTGTTTTTTTCTGAATTTAAAAATAATTTTAAAGTTTGTAAAAATAGTTTAGGATGTGTTCGATAAGTTTCGGTTTCAAGTTTCAGTTCACCTAAAACTCGGTCACCGTATAAATCAATAAATTTTAAAATTTGTTCATACAAAGCCTGATCGTCTTTTTTACAGATTTCAAAAAAATTCGAATCTGCAAATAACACAGATTTTAAATTTGTATTCCGATTTAACTGTTCTGTTATCTCATTCAACATTAAAACTGGCTTGAAGCTTTCTAGATCTAAAACCTTGAGTAAATGTGGGTATTGGTCTTCGCAGCCAACACTGGAGAGCATCCTGCGGACTTTGCCAGAATAGATCATAACATAAAAATCATTAATGAGTGGCGTCGCCCACATTTTAAATCCATCGTCTTGAATTTTTAATAAGTAATTTAATAATTCAAAAACCGTCTTCGATTTCAGATTTTCAGACCTGTGAGCTTTTTGAATATCTAGAAATTTTTGATCAAATATTTCTACTTCTGATTTTATACGAGAAAATTTGAAAATCATTCGCGCCAATAATTGAATCATTTTCGGAGCAGCCTTGAGCTTTTGAGATCTTGAAAGTTTTTGCGTCTTAATAAAATCTATGGATTTTTCAAGCCCCATCATGTTTTCCATATCAGTTTTATGATGGCCAAAATGTGGTAAATACAAAAGCCCTTCGTACCAAGAATTGATATTATAATAAACTCGCCCGTCGACCACACCCAACATGTGCTGATGGCGCCAATCCTGACTGGCCACTTCAGTATGCGAAAAACCCATCACTTGCATCAACGTATTATACGACTGACGATATGCATTTTTGGCGTATGAAAATGTCAACGGCAAAGTCACACCGATAAAGCTTTCTTGGATATTTGAATTATCAAAATAAATTGAATTTTTGTCAGCTATTGATGAAATTGTGATATCGCGCGTTTGTAAAAAAAATATCTGGTTCTGATCATCGATGGCCCATTCGATATCCTGTGGTTTTTTTTTCAGATTCTCGATTTTTAAACTGGTGCTAAATAACAGCTTTTGCAATTCAGCTGATAATATTTTTTGATTTTTAATTTCAGGATTAATTTTATGGATCAACAAATCTTCACTATCAGCCAAACCAGATACTAAGTTTTCACCCAAACCAACGGCTGACGAAATAATTAAATATTGAGAATTCATTGGGTCTTGTGTGAAAATAACACCCGCAATTTTTGATTGAATCATTTCTTGAACGACGATTGATCCAAAAGCAGGCTGCATTACTTTATGAAAACTGCAGTATTCACTGACTCGGTCTGATTTTAAAGAATCTGCTACCTTCGCTATCGCCAAAAATAATTCAGATTCATTTTGTACATTCAGAATAGATTCAAAAAGACCGGCAAAGGATTGCGACAAACCATCTTCACCCGCAAACGATGAACGTACAGCCAAGGGATATTTCAACAATTTAATTTTATTCAGAATCGATGGCTTATTCAAAACATCAGATTCTAAAATTGCAACGAAAGCCGGAACTAAAAAATTTTGATCTTTCAGCCAGCATAAATTTTTATATTTATTACCTAAATTCACAATTCACTTTCTAAAATGAGACCCAAAAATAGACTGCAATTTTCAATAATTTGATTTAAAAAATGAATCTCTTTAAATTCTGAAATCACAATATATAAGCTTAGTCTTCGCAGTACAAAATCGTAAAAAGCCATCTTCAAGCCGGAATTCCAATCAACGGACGAATATTGAATATCTGCACAGTAATTATTTAATATTTTTTTGACTTCATTTTTAGACAAGTCAGACATCTGAAAAATTAAAAATTCGACAACGTCGCGTTGTGGCAAATGTAATCCCGCAAATTCCCAATCAATCACATAAATTTGCGTTGAGCTAAATAATAAATTTCTAGGATTGTAATCCAGATGACAAAATCTTGTTTCTAAATTTTCGATGCCATTAAAAATAGTGTCATAATTTTTAATACCGTAATCAAAAATGTGGATCGCCGACGAACTGGTTAATGTTTTTCGGATCATCAGTGATTTAGCCAGCTGAATCCATAAGGACTTTGAATCTTGATATTTAATAACTTGCGAAGGTATTTTGATGCCAGACACCTCTGAATTATGAATTGTCTGCAAATTTTTAAGTGCTCGTGCAATTTCTGAATTCGTCCATGCTGAAAATTTTTTATTCGCATTTAAAATTTCTTCAGTTAACAAAAATCCGACGTCTTGTGATATTTTTGAAACCAAAATAGACGGAACAAATTCAAATCTTTGTTGAAATAAAAATTGATTTATATCAATTTCATTTTTTTGTGAATTTAGAAACGGATGAAATTTTTTAAATTCATCCATCTGCGCAATATTTTCCAGACCAAGATTTTGCAACATGAACTGAGAACTGGCGATCAAATCCGAGTCGGAGTTTTTAATTTTTAGAATATAATTTTTAGTATTTGGTGATTTCGACATTTTCGCCTGAATACGAAATAATCCCGAAATCCTGCGGGCTGAAATGCTCGCCAGATCAATCATCATGGCATCGTCAAAATCAACAGCTTCAATTTTTGATGTCGATTCGAAATTGAATTCTGGATCAACGGCGATTGAATTCAAAAAATTTGTATCTAAGTCGTCAGGTCTGAAATTTTTTTTACCATCGCGCCCTAACGAGGAATGAGCCTGAACAAAATGCCCACTTTCGATAGCGGACACAGTTGAAAGCTCTAAAGCTAACGCAAACGAACAAATAATTTCCGCCAATTTATTCGCCGACTCTGAACCTTCACACGACATTAATTCAAGACAACTTTGGGCGTGTGGCAAATGTGTTCCTCCGCCGATTGTTCCTACAATCAAAGACGGCATAAATAACGAAGCAAATAAATTTGCACCCTGTATTTCAAGGTGTAATTCAGCAACACTGGATTCATGAATACACGCGGCATCTTGTCCTGTGGCTAAAAATAAAGCCGCAACAACATTTGAAACATTGATATTAAAACCCTGATACCCTGCAAATACACGTGCTGTTTTCATGCGATTAAAATTTTTACAAAGCTGTTCGGCCGAAACTTTGAATATTTTTTTGACAACAGCTTCTGAAATTTTGGCTTCAACAATGACTTTTCGTCCGCGACCTGTTGAAAATAGCATTCCAGAAACTTTTTTGTCCGAAGACACATTACCTTCGATACGTGTTTCTTCGATCCAATAGGATTCAGCATTTAAATACTGGTGCCTGATCGTTTGCACAAGACTGGCTGTAATCATCGTTGTCATATTTTGACCCGCGGCTTCGCCAGTTGAAAAAACAAATACGACGTGAACTTCGTTAATAATAACTTTTATTTGCAGATCAACTAAAACCGCATGCTTTGAGTGTTCTTTCGTTTTTTGTTTTAGATCTAAAATTTGATTTGGTAACCATTTTGAAAAATGAACAGCTTGGTTTAATTCTGAAAATAGAAAAACCGGCGCACGCGTCACTGTATTTTCAATGCACCTTGCACGCACTCCGCCGGCCAAGTTCAATGCCAGCACACCACGAGTGATCGACGACACCAAGGCGCCTTCGCTGGTTGCAAATCCGGCAGAGATGTCTTCGCTTGATTTTTCAAAGTGAATTTTGAGTGGACCAGATAATCCTAATGGCAAACTGGTGGAGCCAATAAAATTTTCTATGTTACCTGATAAATTTTCTGAATTTAAATACGAAATACTCAGCGCAGATAATTTTTTACCTGTCTTCAAACGTAAAGAAGCCAGTCTTTCAAGACGGGCTTCTTCACTTTGATCTATGCGAGATCTTTTTTTAATCACGAAATAAAATTAAAAACAAATTAAAAAACTAAGCCGCTAATTGAAAGACCCAAAATATTTGCGCCCCAAACCTGCGACAACACACGTAATTCACGAGTGATATTTGTCGTTTTGTTGCCGTTCATTTTAACATCAGGCAAATACACTTTAAATACATCAGCGTTCCAAGCCGTCGCTGAATCCATTTTGTAATTTGTGTACGTGTATTTTTGCGCGCCGATTGTTTTTGTTAATGTTTTACCCGAATTATCAAATTCAGTTGGATAAAATTGAGATAACGATTGCGGAGGTGATGTGAATATTTTTTCAAAATTTATATTAATTTTTTCGCCATTCACAACTGCACTTGAAAGCTGGCCGCTTGTAAACAAATTATCAAAATTTGACAATCCTGCATTGATTTGTCGACTGAATGGTAACAAATTTTGACCGTTTAACCAAAATGCTGTCTGTGAATTTCCGGTTTGATTTGTATTCACATAAGACCAAGCAAGCTTTGTGTTTTGTAGCGAGGCTTTAATAAAACCATACGCTGCTGTTGTATAGGCTGCTCCATTGGCTTTTAATTGAAATAAATTTGGGTACTGACTTAAAATCTTGAATCGCTTTGCGGCTGACAGACCATCAACCTTTGACAAAATATTCATGCTATCAACGCCGAATTCTTTGGCCATGCGATTAACCATTTCACTGAAGCCCTCAAGCGAGTACGCCGACGTCATCAGTAAACCTGCCAAAGACTGTTCAAATCCCGCCAGCATTAAATACTGCTCTGGTAAACCAATCTGCGCGTAGCGATCTGCTGAATCAGAAAAATTCGCAAACGAGGCATAGACTTTGTTGTCCCAATGAATTGGCTTATCAGAGTTAGATAATAACGCACTGAACTTCATGTAGTTGCTGTTCGCAGCTGGCATCAGTTCATTCACCATGAAAGCTTCCATGCTAGCATCTGTTAAAATTTCAGCGCCCATTCCAGCCATCGGCGTTGTTACGTAATCAAAAAGCGCTTTCTGTTCTGCACCCTGATTAAAAATTTGCTGCGCGACAGAGGCCGCTTTCAAACTTGTGATAATTCCGCTGCGAATTGCTGTGTGGGTTCCTAAATACGTTTTTGCTCTGAAAATAAAGCTTTTATACGGTTTTAAAGCAATAAATTGTAAAGCCAAAAACTGACCATCGCGATCCAATTTTTCAAAATTTTCTTTCACAGATAATTCAGCGATCATCGCATCTAATTGCTCTGGCGATTGAACAGCTAAGAATTGATTGCGAACTTTGATAAATGATGGCGATAAGAATGCTTTTTCGTCCATAGTGTCTGTTTGAGCAATATGACGATTCGCTTTTTGTGATTCATTTAATTTTTTTTGTACTGTCGCTTTATAGGCTTCAGAATTTGAGCCATCGGTCGAAAGAACAAAATTCGGCAACGCTGGCAAAACCATCAACTTAGGGTTTACATTTTTTTTCGCAGTTGCAGAGAAAGCAAAAGCCGATACCAATAACACAACGAGCATTACATTTTTTTTCATTTTTATCTCCAATTTATCTGTACTTTCAGCATATAGTTTATAGCTGAAACAATGCAAATAAATAATCGCAAGTTTAAACGACGACTTTTACAGCTGAGCTCAGCGCTGAGCCATACTCCGAAATGGACCTTGGTCTGCTTTGCTCTTTTTCTTATATTCAGCTTATCACAAATCACAAAATTGAAATCGCTGTATGATCTGAACGATTTGGTTGATGCAGATTTTAAAACATACCCCAGCCTGCAACTTTTGAATTCTGAATTCGACGATAAGAATCAGTTTCAGCTGGTTTTTGTCAGACCCGATTGGAGCGAAAAACAACTCTGCGCGATGCGAAAAATAATAACCGAATTTTATCTGAGCCGCTCTGATATTAAGCGGCTGAGTTCAACATTTGGGTTAAAAACATTTACCGAAACTGACGAACAAATTAAAACGCAAGATTTAATAAAACTAAACTGCGACCAACCTTCCGATCAAAGTGCTGTGGCTGAATTAATAAAAATAAAAGATTCACCGTGGAATAAAATTTTAAATTCCAAATCTGCACCTGATGTCGTCGTGCAACTGGGTTTGGCTGACAACGACCCAAACGGGCGCTTTGGAGAATTTAATCCAGATATCATTGACGATATCAAAGTTTTTTTTACACAAAAAATTTCTGAGAACCACTTTGATGTTGAAATCAAATTATCTGGTCTGGTGACATTTAAATATTATCTCAAAAAAGGATACCAAATTTTACAGGCTCTAAATGGGCTTAGTTTATTAATTTGCGTTTTTATTTTTTGGTTTTTCTACAGGTCACTGAAATCATCATTTATTTTTATTCTGAGTGTGACGTTAACAACATTGATTGTGTACGGCGGTATGGCGGCCTTTGGTCATCCCATCGACATGCTCAGCAATGCGCTGCCGCTGATGCTGACCATGAGCTGCCTTGAAGACTTTATTTTCATTTGTCACTTCAGAGCAAACGGCTACAGTTTTAAAAAAACATTGCATAAAATTATTTTGCCTTCATTTCTGACGTCACTGACAACGGCGATCGGATTTGGATCGCTGGTTTTTTCTGAGCTTTCAATCATTCGCAGATTCGGGGGCTGGGCGGCCTTGGGTTCAATGACCGAATGGGTTCTACTATTTTTAGTCTTTCCAGCAGCGCTAAAAATATTTCCTCGATTAAATTTTTCGGTTCAACACAGACCTATTTCTATATTTAATTTTAAAGTTTTCAGTTTTTACAAATGGTTGGGCTATTTAATCATACCCGCCAGCCTTTGGGCAGCGACACAAATTCACATCAACGATTCACCGGAAAAAATATTTCCGACCGAACACCCTATGCAGCAAACAATGCGCTGGTTTAAAGAAAACAAGGGCTGGACCGCAGAAATTTCAATATTATCTGACCAAAATAATACAGAATTTCAAAGAAAAATTGATTCTGTTTTAGCAGCTTACCCTAATACAGTTGCTTTTGAGAGTCCGACAAAAATTCAAGATTATTTAGCAAAAAACATAAGCCAACCGTTTCAAAAATCAGTGAAACAGCAATGGGTCGATTCGCCTTTTTCAAAACGATTAATTTCTGAAAATAATATTGCTCGACATATTTTGTATATTAACAACCCCGGCGTTGAAGAAATTAATTTAATTACTGCTTATCTAAATAAAAATCTGTGCGACACGAACAGTTTAAAAACCTGTATCCTCGCGGGAAACACAGTTTCGTATGCAGAATTCGGCAGCCGCATTTTGGGCACACTCTTGGACAGTTTGATTATGAGTCTGATTTTAGTCGCAGCTATTATATTTTTATTTCGCACAACAGATTTAAAAACGACTTTTTATTTGGTGCTGAGCTCTATTTGGGGGCCGCTCGCATTAATTGTGTTCTTTGGTGTATTTAAAATTCCAATATTTTATGTCACCAGCATCTGCGCGTCGCTGCTCGTGGGCCTTGCTGGCGACAATGCCATTCAATTTATGTATTATTCGAAAAAAATAAACACCTCTGTTGATTTTTTACAAGACGCCTCCGTAAAAATTACGATCGGAATGATGAGCTTATGTTTAATTTTATTCCTGTCACCATTTACACCATTGATTAATTTGGGTGGAATTTTTATTTTAAGTTTTGTATTTTTATATTTAGGCGACGTCGTTATATTAAAAGCATTGTTGAAAGAAAAATTGTGAGCTCAGAACATTTTTCAGTATTTATAAATAAGTATTTGCAAACTGCTGACCCAAATTTGACAGCCTTTGTTGACGCTGCACATACTAAATATTCTTACCAAGAACTGCGTCACCAGGTTGATAAATATACAGCCGCCATCGCGTCGTTAAACTCATCTAGTGATGTCATTTGTTTAGTTCCCGTAGGCTTTGAATTAATCTGTTGTTTATTGGGCTGTTTTGAAAATAATAAAACCGTTGTATTTATTGATCCTAAAATGGGTTTAATAAATTTCTTTAAGATAACCAATGACTTAAGTCATTGTTCGGTTGTTTACAAAAAAAATAGCCTGACTGTACTTTTATTAAAAATCATTTTTAGAAATTTAAAATTTTTAAAATTAGACTTCAGTAAAACTTCGAAAAGCAATATTACAGACATAAAAAATGACTGGCTGATTGACGGTTTTACTTCAGGGACAACTGACGAAATTAAACGTATTCGCAGGCAGCATATTCACATGATTAAATCTGCCGAAATATTTAATCAGCATATAATCCCCATCAAAGATGACCGCCATCTCATTGGATATACGCTTTCAGCTATCAGAAATTTAATTGATCAGGGTACAGCCTTCACTCCACCTAAAAATTTAAAAAGTATTTTCAGTTTTATTGAAACCGAAAAAATAAATCGCATTTCTGGGCCGCCGCATTTAAGCTACCAAGCGGCGTTGGCCTGCGCTGAAAATAATAAAACAAATGTAAGCATTAAAAATATTGTCATGGGCGGAGCCCCTGTTCAAAAATGGCTTTTGTTGATGCTACAAAAACAATTCCCAGCAGCTGTTATTCAGAATATTTATGGCTGTACAGAATGCGAACCCATTGCACAGGCGCGAGCTGAAGATATTTTAAATTATCAAGGGTTGGGACATTACGTGGGTTTTCCGGTCAAAGAACTGCGTTGCGAATTTGAACAAATTCAAGATGATATTTTCGAACTGATCGTTCACGGCGAACATGTCACAAAAGCGCAGGGCCATAAAACAGGCGATTTGATTAAAAAAAATTCAGACGGCAGTTTATCACTGGTCGGTCGTAAAAAGTTTATACTGATCAATGATCGACAAAAATATTTCGGCCAATATGAAATAGAGACCTTGATCGAAAATCAATTTTTAAATATTTTTAAAGCTGCCGTCCTGCAAAAAAAAATGATTTTAAATATTTGGATCGAAGCTAAAAAATCAATTCCTAATCAGTCCGTCGTCGAAAAATTTGTTGCAGATCAAATGAAACAATATCAGTTTTCAAAATACGTCATTCATTTTACTAAGAAGTTGCCTAAAGATAGTCGTCACCAATGGAAAGTTCAGTATCATCTACTGTAATTTTTTAATAATCAAATCGGCGATGTCGTCAAAATCTTCGGCTTGGTATAAGTCCGCCAAATTCAGCTGACCCCATTTTTTTTCTACAAGTGCCAAGAGTGTCATCAAATCAACTGAATCGAGATCTGTTTTTTTTAAACTGCTCATATTTTTATTTTTCAGGTCAATATTTATTGCGATCATTTGTTTTAATTCTTTTTTTATTTTTTTCCGTATGAAGAATTTCTTTATGATATTCATCGCAACATTCCTTTTGCATTTTTCAATATTTTTAGGATGGACCTAAAAAAGTAAAAGATTTGTTGATATTTTTGAGCTTCAATATTTTCAATAACTTTGTAACGCTGAATTTTCCCACTTGTTGTTCGTGGTAAATCGAATTGCGGCACTAAAAAAATGTGCTGAGATTGAACTGGCACTTTTGAACTTAATAATTTGACAATTTTTCGTTTAATGAAAAAAGATTTATACAAATTAAACCAAGAAATTTCGGCGACGACAAAAATATTTCTTGTCTGCACGCAAGCCATGCGGCCCAAATTATTTTTAAAATTTTCAAAAAGATGACTTTCGATATCAACGCTGTGGTATTTTACACCATTATGAATAATCACATCTTTTTTACGACCTAATAAATACAGTTGTTCATTTTTTATAAAACCTTCGTCGCCTGTTAAATAATAATCGTCTGTTGTAAATTTTGGTTCTGATATTTGCATGAAATATTGACTAAAAATGGACTCGCCACATATAGCGACTTCGCCAACTGTTTCATCTGTCACAGTTAACAGTTCCGCGTTCACAATTTTTACGTGTTGGCCTTTTAGCGGAAAACCACAACTGACAACGGCACGTCCATTCGAAAATTTAAAAATTTCTGGTTTTGTGTTTTCAGGATGAAAAGTTACTCCCAAACAGGCTTCAGCCATTCCGTAAACTGGGCGAAAGACTTCCTTTGTGCAACCCGATTTAATGAGTGCCTTTTGAATCGAGGTTGTTGTCGATGGCAAAACCAGTTCAGCGCCACTCATACAAACTGTCAGATGACTAAGGTCAAAATTTTTGTTCATCAAAATTTTAGAAATTTGTCTGTACATAAAATCTGGGCCCAAAATAAAATTAATTTTTTTACGACAGATCAGTTCGATATATTTTTCAACATGACCTATGTAATCGCGCGTTGCCATTAAGTGCAATTCGGC
>CANBND010000086.1 GCA_947370945.1 Pseudobdellovibrionaceae bacterium
GTGAATACGACGGGATTTAAAAAAGGTCGCGCTGAATTTGAAGA
This sequence comes from Pseudobdellovibrionaceae bacterium, assembly GCA_947370945.1. Lineage (GTDB taxonomy): Bacteria > Bdellovibrionota > Bdellovibrionia > Bdellovibrionales > Bdellovibrionaceae > Pseudobdellovibrio. The sequence continues at coordinate 45 of CANBND010000086.1, forward strand.
TTTGATTTATCATAATTTAAAAGACCCTGGTCAAGCCAGTGGTTTGCAATCAGTGACTCCGACAGGTGTACAAACAGGTTTGGGTGTTCGTACGGCTTCGGTGCAAAAAGATTTTTCTTTGGGTTCTGTTGCGATCACGAAAAATCCTTTAGACATGCATATTGAAGGTGGAGGATTTTTTCAAGTGCGCACACCAGATGGTGAAATTGCTTACACACGCGATGGTTCATTTAAAAAAGATGCGTCAGGCAAAATCGTTGATAAAAACGGAAATTCTTTGGTGCCTGATATTACGATTCCTGAGAATGCAATTTCAGTTGAAATTAAACCTGCCGGCGAAGTCGCTTGTATTTTAGAGGCGAATGCGACTCCTCAAGTCTTGGGTCAAATTGATTTAGCGACATTTATTAATCCAGCAGGTTTAAAAAATACAGGTAAAAATTTATATATGCCAACGGCAGCCAGTGGTCAGCCGAACGCAAATCGCCCGGGGACATCGGGCACAGGATTTATTTCTCAAGGTGAACTTGAAACCAGTAACGTCAATATCGTCGATGAAATGGTGAATATGATCACAGCCCAACGTGCTTATGAAACAAATTCAAAAGTTGTACAAACATCAGATCAAATGCTGCAAACCGCAGTGAACATGAGGTAATTTGTGAAGTTAGTGGTTCTTTCTCTTACATTTTTTGTTTCTATTTTTACAGCTACATTTGCTTTTGCTAAAAAAGGCGAAATGACTTTTCCATCAGCGGTCGAAGTTTCTCCGCGTGAAGTGATTTCATTGTATGATATTGTTGAAACAAAAAATATTTCCGAAGACATTTTATCAAATTTAAAATCGATTGAAATTGCAGATCAAAATACAAAAACAATTTCAAAATCAGATTTGATTCGTAAATTGCGCGGAGTCGATGCGTTCTTTTTGTTCCCGAATGAAATAAAAATTTTGCGTTCGAAGCAAAATGTTTCGCGTATGGAGCTTGAGCGAAAAATTAAAAATCAATTATTATCACGTTGCGCAAATTGCGAATATCAAATTCAAATTAATTCAGTTCCGCAAAATTTACTTTCAGATTGGTCGGTGGATTTGAACGTGGATTTAAATAAAAATACAGTAATGATACCTGTGTATTCAGATTCACAAGCTGAGCGCAAAGGTTGGATCACTGCTGAAATTAAAAAACATGCACAAACTGCTGTGCTCAATCGCTCTGTCAAAGTCGGTGAAGTCATTACCGAAGACATGATCACAGTTGAAAAACGACTGATTCAAAATCAAGTCGATGCTGTGATTGACGCTAAAAATATTATTGGTATGCAAGCCAGTCGTTTTTTAACTGCGGGGCAAATTTTATCATTTCGCGATTTGAAAAAAGAAACAATCATGAAAAAAGGTCAAATCGTCAAAGCGATTTTCGGCAAAGGCCAATTTGATATTTCAATTTCTGCAATTGTTGAAGAATCAGGTTCTGTCGGAGATGTGATTAAAGTTAAAAATATGGATTCATTAAAAATGTTTGCGGCAACGATTGTTGATCGTGGTTTAGTTAAGATTGAATAGATTCAGTAAAACAAAGGATTTGTGAATGAAAGTTATTTATTTTTTAGCCGTGATTTTATTTTTTTCAAGTTGTGCAACTCTAAAGGGTTTTTTCGGTTTAAATCCTGAAGAAGCTCCGCCCGTTGTTGCGGCGCCAATAGCTCCAGCTGCTCCTGTTGCTGTTACAGAGCCGAAAAAAACAGATGAGCCTGAATCAGAACCAATGACAAAATATTCTGATAACGCAAATATGGCTCCGGCGACAGACCGCGAATATAAACGCATGACACGTCAACGCATGGAAGACGAATCTGATTTACAATCAGGTGCAGGTTCATTGTGGGTCATGGAAGGTCAGACCAGTTATTTATTCGCACAAAATAAACAACGTCGCGCAGGTGATCCGACGCAAATTAAAATCGAAGGTTCTGCGTTGAAACAAATCGAAATGAAAGTTGGCACAATCCAAGATTTATTAAAAGAACTGGAAGAACAAAAAAAATTATCAGATGAAATAGAAAAAAAAGAATCTGCTGAAAAACAACGTTTAGCCGATATCGAAAGTGAAAAACAACGCATTCTGATCAACGGCGAAGCCCGATCAGATTCAATGGCGCAAGCGATGGCCGAAGAACGAATGAAAAATCGTGCTCCAGCAGCGATAGCGAATGAAAAAACCACTGACAAAAATAAAAAAACACCTGCTGAAGCTGCAAAAAAACCTGAAAAAGAAGAAAAAATTGATCTGAAAGATATTCAATTAATTCCTTCGAAAATCGTTGAAAAAACGCCAGACGGAATGTTTCGTGTCGTTGGTCAACAGTATTTAAATATTAAAAAACGACCGTACAAAGTGATTGCAACGGGTTTGGTCAGACCTGAAGATTTTGATGATCAGTCACTCAGTTCAAATAAAATTTTTGAAGCCCAATATGATATTATTCATATGAAAAAAACTGAAACGAAATAGGAATTTAAAATGATGAACGCAAAAAATATTTTATTAATCGCAGTTCTTTTCAGCTCAATATCGCAAGCAGCGCGATTAAAAGATATAGCCAGCATTCGTGGTGTTCGCGAAAATCAATTGATTGGTTATGGATTGGTCGTCGGCCTGAAGGGTACGGGCGATTCACAAGCTGAATTCACAAGTAAATCATTTGCCAGATTGATTGAAAAATTAGGAGTTAAATTAGATCAAACACAAATCTCAAGTAAAAATGTAGCCGCAGTTATTATTACGGCAAGCCTTCCAGCATTTGCTAAAGCAGGTAATCCGTTGGATGTGACTGTCAGTTCCGTAGGTGACGCAACATCGCTTGTGGGCGGAACACTTTTGCAATCCCCTTTGCGCGCAGCGAACGATCAAATTTATGCGGTCGCTCAAGGCACACTGTCTGTTTTGGGTGATGGCAAAGATATTCACACAACAGTGGGTTCAGTTTCTGGCGGAGCAATTATTGAAAAAGATATTCAAGCCGATTTTTCTTCACGAAAAATGTATCGCATGACTTTGCATAATCCAGATTTCACGACAGCGGCGCGTACGATTTTAACAATCAACAAAGAATTGGGCGGTCAATTCGCATCGGCTAAAGACGCTGGTACTGTTGATATTATTACACCACCTGCTTATGAAAACAAAGGCGTCGAATTAATGGCGACGATCGAAGCGATTGAAATTAATCCCGATCAAAAGGCGCGCGTTGTGATTAACGAAAAAACAGGAACCATCGTTATCGGTGAAAAAGTCAAAATTTCAAAAGTTGGTTTAAGTCATGGCAACATGAATTTAAAAGTGACTGACGAGAAAACAAAAAAAACAATTTCTGTCGATGATAAAATTACGGTTCTTGATAGCGGTGCAAATGTGGGTGATTTAGTTCAAGCCTTAAATAAATTGGGCGTTTCGCCGAAGGATTTGATTTCAATATTACACTCGATCAAAGCCGCTGGCGCTCTTCACGGAGAATTGGAGACCTTATAATATGGCAGATATTTCAAAGCTGTTTAATTCTCCGATCAGTGCGCCCGGTATTGATTTAACGAAATCAATGGATTTCAAAAAAGATCAAAAAGTTACTGACGCAAAATTGCGTGAAGTTTCTGATATGTACGAAAAACATTTCATCAAAGAAATGATGAAACAAATGAAAGCCACTTTGCCAGAAGGTGGTTTGTTGAAAAAAAATAACGCCGAAGAAATTTTTCAAGATCAACTGGATGACCAATACAGTGGTGAATGGAACAAGCGCGGTGGCTTTGGAATTTCGGATATGATTTTTAAACAGCTGTCAGAAAAATTTGGCACCAAAGATCAGAATTTAGAAAAGCCTGTGGGCCCCATCGAACTCAATGAGTCGACCAAAATGTTAAAAATGCCGAATGCAAATGAACAGACTTATAAAATTCATCCACACAGTTCTGACAATAAAAATATCGATGTAAAATCACCGTGGGTTGATGTCACATCACCTTGGGCCGGAACTTTGCAAAATAAAAATCAGATGGATAACGATCAAACGTCATATCGAATAAAACACGACAATGGGCTTGAAAGTCTCATTGTGATACAAGGCGGAGCGACAGAACAGACCCGACATTTGTCACAGGGTGACCAAATTCAGGCTGGCGACAACTTGGGAAAAGCCGATGGGACTAGCCCTTTGTTTTGGACGATTAAAAAATCTGTCTCATAATGATTCAGAAAAACATTTTGTTATGATACGATAATGACAGCACGAAGTTAAAATAGAATTCAAAATATGAGTTTTTAAAAAAAGAGGATTTATGAAAATTACTCACAACAAAGTCGGACAAAATTTAAATTTAACAGATGCGTCTGGTAAATTAGATAAAGCGAAACAAAATAGTCCTGTGAGTGGTTTGCAGAATGACGCAAAAACTTCGCAAGCTGATAAAGTCAAAGACATTTCAAATAAGGGTGATAACGACGCCGTTAAAATGGAATTTTCATCACGCGCCCAAGATGCTCGCGATATCAAAGAATTAGCAATGTCAGCACCAGATGTTGATCATGCTAAGGTTGAAAAATTTAGAAAATTAATTGATGAAGGCAAATACAAAGTTGACGCCAAAGCCGTTGCTGATCGAATGGTCGAAGACGCTATGATGTTCGGCGGCGCCGGAGCAACAAGTAACGATTAATTATTTTCAAAGAATACCAGTTATCAAATAATCTTCAGAATGGATTCCGAAGATTAAAAAAAGTTCTTAAGGAAGAGACCAATGACAACAACAGCATTTACTCCTCAAAAAAATACGATCGTCGAAAAATCTTTTGAAAAGCTGGTCAATCAATTGGACGAGCTAACAAAAAATTATCGGTTATTATTGGATTGTGTTCGTAAAGAAAAAGAACTTTTAATTTCGACAGACATCGAAAAATTAAATGCAAATAATTTATTGAAAGAAGATTTACTTTATAAAATAAAATCCTTAGATGGCCTTCGCGTAAATTATGCAACCGAGCTGTCAATTGCATTGGGTCTGGATACACAAAAAATCAGATTGCTTGAAATCGCACAAAAAATCGGTGGCGAGCAGGCTGACAAATTACGTACTTTTCATTCTGCCCTTGAGCTGATCATTAAAAGATTAACTGAATTAAATCAATCAAATGCACAGTTTGCAGAATCAGCTTTGAAAAATGTAAATTCTGCGATGAACAGTTTCAAAGACACTTTGATGGGGCAAAAAACGTATCAGAACAAAGGCAAATATAAACAGGGCCATGAAAAATCCGGCCACCTTGTTCGTAAGGAAGCGTAATCGCAAATGGCAAAAATCAGCAGCTTATTAGACATGGGACGACGAGGAATGATGCTCAGCCAAACGGCTTTGAACACGACGTCGCATAATATTGCTAATAAATCCACTGAAGGATATTCACGTCAACGCGCAGATATTATGACGAACCCTGCAATCGATGAAGGTCGTTACAGATCAGGAACGGGTGCGCAGCTGGGCGGAATTAATCGTGTTAATAATCCTTGGCTTGAAAAACAAATTGAACAAGAGGGTTCGACATTTTCATTTTTAGATTCTAAAGCCAACGCCTTGGGTGGTTTAGAAAATGTGATCAATGAACAAAATGTTGATGGTATCAATGCGTCGATTTCAAAATTTTTTAATTCATTTCGTGATCTGGCAAATAATCCAGAAAGCGCAGTGCCACGCACGCAGGTTCGTGAAGCTGCACAAAGTTTAATTGGCCAATTACAATCTGCAAAAAAACAAATCGACGGCGCCGCCGGTGGAGTTGCAAAATCCATTGAAGCAGGTCTTGATGAAGTGAATGCGTACGGAAAAGAAATCGCACAGTTGAATGAAAAAATTGTGAACATCGAAATCACCGGAGCTTCGGCCAATGACGAACGCGATCGTCGTGATTTATTAGTTAAAAAATTGTCTGAAAAAATGAATATTAGTTATGCCGAAGATCCACAAGGTATGATCAATATCACGGCGGGTAAAACTGCAGTTTTAGTTGCAGGTACAACAGCGACTCGAATTTATACTACGCCGAGCGAATCCGAAGGCCCACGTGTGATGTACGACTTAAGCAAAGGCGGAACTGCATTCGATGTGACGGATCAATTCACAGGTGGTTCGTTGGGCGCATCATTGGGTGTTGTTGGTCCCAAAGGTGAAATTAGTCAATTGGGTCAGCACCTTGAAGACATGGCTTACAATATCGCAAACGAAGTTAATAAAGTTCACCAAGAAGGTTACGATCGCTACAATAGTCAGGGCGTTCAATTTTTTGATATGTCACATCCTGCAGGATTTTCAATTGAAACAATGTCATTGAATAAAGAAATTATGAAAGACGTTGGATTGATTGCGGCTGCCTCACAGCCGAATTCTCCGGGTGATAATAACGTTGCGCAAGTGCTTCAGAATTTGCAATTTCAAAAAGTCATGGGTGATGGTCAATATACATTTGATAATTTTTATAATTCTAAAGTCGGTGAAATTGGCTTGGCGACGAAGGGCGTGAATACATCTTTAGAAGCACAAAAAAGTACTTTGGATCAATTAAAAAATACACGTGAAAGCATCAGTGGAGTCAATCTGGATGAAGAAGCTTCAAAGATGATTGAATTTCAAAAATCATTCGAAGCTTCAGCGCGTATGATTCGTGTTGCGGATGAAATGTTTGACACTGTTTTAAATCTGAAAAGAATGTAGAGGATTAATCTATGCGCGTATCAGATAAAATGAATCAAAATCAGATGCTCGGAAATATTCAAAAAAGCCGATCAAATATTCAGACATTACAGAACCAAGTATCGACAATGAAAAAAATTTCAAAACCATCCGATGATCCGATTGGTGCTGCAAAAATTTTAGAAAACCGAACTGAATTAAAAAATTTAAATCAGTTCGAAAAAGACATTGAACATGCTAAAACATTTCTTGAATCTACCGAATCAACGTTATCACAATTAAATGAATCTCTTGTCAGGGCCAAAGAATTAGCATTGCAAGGAGCTACTGACACTAATGGTGGTTTGCCTCGTGCAATGATCGCTGAAGAAATCTCACAAATTTCAAATTCAGTTCTTGAAATGTCGAATCGCACTTCAGGTGAGCGTTATTTATTTGGTGGTTATAAAACCGAAGCCCCACCATTCGCTAAAGATGGCAGTTACCGTGGTGATGCGGCACAGGTCCAAATTCAAAATCATCGCGAACAATTTTTACCAATGAATTTGGCCGGATCGCAAGTTTTCTTGGGCCAAGATTTGGCTTTTCAACAAACAATCAAACGCGATTGGGAAGTGCCAAAAACACTTGAAGAACTGCAAGCTTTTAAATTAAATACGATTGAAAAACAATTTCAGCAGGACGAAAATTTACAGAACACGATTGAAACCCGAGGCCCCGCGAATGTCAGCGGTACTGAACGTATTCAGCTAAATTCCAATTCAGATCCAGTCACGGGCAGTAAAGGCGTTAATGTTTTTTCGCTGATGACGGGGCTTGAAGTTGCTCTGCGCACGAATGATAAAATCGCTATTCAAGAGGCCTTAGAACCTTTAGACGCAGCCATGAATCAAATCAATATGGCCAGAGCCGAAGTTGGCGGTCGCCTCAGTCAAATGAACGCAACTCAAGAAGGCATTCAAAAACAAGTCATCGAAAACAAATCACAAAATTCATTGATCGAAGACGCCGATGCATTTGAAACACTTTCGAATTTATCAAAAGCCGATTCAACCTTAAAAGGCACACTCGAAACATCAGGTAAAATGTCGCAATTAAGTTTGCTGGATTTTTTAAAGTAAAATTTCTCTTGGCATAAAAAAAGCAAAAGCGAATAATGCTGCTCGCAGTATTCGCTTTTGAAGGACCTTAGTTCCGAGAAAGGAATTAGGTCCGGAATGATTCACAGCTATGAATCTATTCGACAAGTTTTAGTGATCACTATAATGGTTTTAAGAATTATTTTACTTATTATCGTTATTTGTTCACATTTTAAAATTTAATAGGATTTAATGACTCTTTCAGGTTGCCAACATGTACATCGGCCCACGGACTTGTGACTGGGATACGGGCTGCTTGCAACGGAAAAAGGTTTTCAAGGATGTTGAATGCGGCGAGCGGCACTTTTTATCTTTATTGCTAGGTATTTCAGACAATAACAGATTTTAACAAAAAATATTTCGCTCGAAATGATGTTTTGAAAATTCTAAGCGTGAATGCCGTCTTGACTTTGGTCGGTGTAACAAATAATTAAAGTTCGCACATAACAAAACCGATACAGCGTTTAGAACAAGGAGTTCAAAGTTATGCTCGTACTTACAAGGAAGTTAGGAGAAAGCATCGCCATCGACGATCACATCAAGATCCGCGTGGTGCAAATCAAAGGCAAGCAAGTCCGAATAGGAATTGAAGCCCCTAAAGACACAAAAATACACCGTGAAGAAGTTTATATGGCCATCCAAGATCAGAACCAACAGTCTGTTCAAGTCAGCCAAGATAAAGTCAAAAATATCTCTAAATTATTCAAACCCGAAACTCCCTAGCTTTTTAAACCCAAGTTCTAAAAATTGAAATCTTAGGGATTTCTTAAAAATATCTGCGCGACCCGCGTTATAAGCATAAAAAAATTGAACGAACCTCGATTTAAGTCCAGTATTAAATTAACCATTTAAGATCTATCATTGTCTTAAATAAGAGCATATATGCATTTTTTGTGTGGAAAGCTCTGTTGAAAAACCGTGGATAACACTTACTGAGGGGTAAAGCGTGATCATAAACACAACTCGTTTCGGACAACTTGATTTTAATTCTGATGATGTTTTTACATTTCCAGAAGGTCTTTTAGGTTTTCAAGATCTACGTCAGTTTGTTTTATTAGACGACCCTAACGACGATATTTTTGCGTGGTTACAAAGTTGTGAATTACCTTCGATTGCATTTCCGGTTTTAGAGCCTGAAATTTTCGGTCAGTATTACAATGTTTCATTAACAAAAAATGAAAATGAATTATTAAAATTAACTGCAGATCAAAAACCAACATTCATGAGCATCATCACGATTCCGGACGATCCAACTCAGATGACAGCGAACGTAAAAGCTCCAATCGCAATTAACATGACTTATAAAATCGCGCGTCAATGTGTTTTACAAGACAACCACTTGGCGATTCGTGAACCTATATTTTTAAAATTACAAAGCCGTGTTGTGCAAAACCCAAATACATCGATCAAATCGATGTCAACGGGTCTGGGTTTCGCTGTGAAAATTAATGACAAAGATAATGTGATTCCTTTTCCTGCGACAGCGAAGCCAGCAGGCGTAGCAAACGAGACAACGAAGCCAGATATTGACCACAGTTTATAGTCTCTGACATCCTTTCGGGATGTCATTTTTTAAACGAATTTTATTCTCTGATGCGAATGTTTTAATTCGCACAGCTCGCACGCGAACTATTGAAGCCACTGACATTATTCAGTTGCCGGATTCACTCAGCGTTTACGATCACAAAAACAAAAACATTTTATTTGATGATTCAAAAGTGGATTGGTCCAACGGTCGCAGCATTTTTGTTTCACACTTCAAGGCGGCCAGTGGTGTGATTTGGTCGTGTGTTGGTTTCCAACTGATTGCAAGTTGTTTTTCATTTGCGACGCCGGTGCTGATGAATCAATTTATGAATCGCTTGCAGCACATTGAATCTGCGAATTTATGGGTGATGGTAGCCTTGGCGTTTGGTTTTGGTTTGTGCGGAGCTGGTCACGGTATTTTGATTCAACATTATTTCTATAAGACATTAAATTTTTTTCAGCTGGCTTGTAACAGCGTGAATAAAAAAATATTTTCACATTCATTGAAAATGTCCAATGTTTCTAAACAAAAATATCAAATTGGTGACATCGTGAATTTCATGAGCTCGGATGCGGATGCCATCGGTGATGCTGCGATCACGACTATTGATTTATCGAACGCAGTTTTATTATTGGTCGGATGTTCAGGATTATTATTTTATTATATTGGACTATCAGCAATGCCAGCGTTGGTGGTGATGGCGATCCTTGTGCCCTTAACGCAAAAAATTGCGAAAAAATTTATGCACCTCGAAGAAGACATGATGGCGCACAGAGATCGTCGGATGACGTTGATGACTCAAGTTTTAAACGCTATTCGCGTCGTTAAATATTTCAGCTGGGAAAAAAGCATTCAAGCCGAAGTTTCAGCTGTACGCGATCTTGAAATTAAATCACGCAGACAATTGGCTCAATCAGAAATTGCGTGGGGATTGATTTATGCATCGATTTCAACGGTTGTTTTATTTACGGCGTTGTTCACACATTATTTGCGGGGATTTGAAATTTCATTATCTGTGGTCTTAACGTGTGTTTCGATTTTTTCTTTGATGGAATCGCAATTTGGTGGGCTGTCGCGTTTTATCAGTCGATTTATTAATATTTTTGTCAGCGGCGACCGGATCGCTGCTTTTTTAAAATCAGAAATTCAGCCGACGGATATTATTTTAAATCAACAAACTGAGAAATGTACTGTTCGAAATTTAAATTTTCAATTTGGTGAAAATCAAATTTTTAAAAATTTATCTTTTGAAATTCAAAAAGGCGAATCAGTGGCCATTGTTGGAGCTGTTGGTTCTGGGAAATCGACATTGCTGAATTTATTTTTATCTGAATATCCATTATCAAGTGGATCGATAGCATATCCGCTGTCATGGAAAAAATCTTTTGTTTCACAAGAAGCCTATATTGTGAATTCATCATTGCGCGAGAATTTAATTTTTGGTGCTGAAAATGTGAATGATTCAGAATTGCAACAGGCTTTGCAATTATCATGTTTGCAGGCAGATATTTCGATTTTACCAGCGGGATTAAATACAGAAATTGGCGAAAAGGGAGTGAATCTTTCTGGCGGCCAAAAACAACGTGTCAGTCTGGCGCGTGCAATTTTATCAAAATCAGATTTGATCTTATTGGATGACCCATTGTCGGCCGTTGATCCGCGAACAGAAGATTTACTGTGTGAACATTTAATTTTTAGTCATTGGAAAAATAAAACTGTGATCTGTGCCACGCACCGAATTGCGCACTTAAAAAAATTCGATCGCATTTTATTTTTAACAGAAAATAATCAGTATCAATTCGCAAGCTTTGATGAATTATTAAATTCGTC
>CANBND010000087.1 GCA_947370945.1 Pseudobdellovibrionaceae bacterium
ACCGATGTGACCGAACCAAACCACATCCCATGTCGGATATGATTTTTTTAAAACAGAATCTAAATCAGTCATAAAATCTGGAACACGTGAAATTGAAACAGCGATATCATTTTTGTACGGAGAAAATTTTGATAAGGATTCGCTGATGTCTTCGCGGTAACGCCAAAAATTTTTCTCTTGTTGTTCAGATTGTGAAATGACTCCGTCTGTGATCCAGCCGTTTTCCATACAAGATTCAAAAACCTGCATAATTTTTTCTTCATCAGTTGCGTTGCCACATTCAACTTCGCAGACGACATAAAATTCGCTTGTGGTATCAAAAGGTCTTGATAATCCCGTCGAAGTCAGTACGTGCCCCAACGCCAGTTCAGAAAACATTTCATAGGCTTGCAGTACACAATTTTTTTTAAATTCAGAGAAAACTTTCATCACACTCGACATTTGATCCAAAGCAATGACTAAGACCTTGATCGTCGGTGGTTTGGGTGCAAATTTTATTGTGGCCTCAGTAATAAAACCTAAAATACCTTCGCTGCCGATAAATAAATGTCGCAGATCCAGACCTGTCGCATTTTTCACAAGACCATTATTTAATTCTAAAATTTCACCAGCACCAGTAACAACTTTTAGACCGATCACCCAGTCACGAGTCAGTCCGTATCTGACAACTTTGATTCCGCCAGCGTTCGTTGCGATGGTGCCGCCCATTTGCGATGATCCGCGCGCTGCGAAATCAACGGGGTAATAAAGACCTTTTGATTTTGCAAAATTTTGCAAGTCTTCGGTGATCATTCCTGGTTCGATACGAACAGAATTTTCAGTTTCATTAAATTCTAAAACACGATTCATTTTTTCAAAACTGACGATGACTTCGCCGTTCAATGCACAGGCCGCGCCGCTCAGGCCCGTACGACCGCCCGAAGGGACCAGTGATATTTTATTTTTTCTGGCCCATAAAACAATTTCAACAACATCTTCTGTTGAGGTCGGAAATAATACAGCGCTGGCTTTGATGTCAAAATAGGTTGTCCAGTCTTTGCCGTAATATTTCAAAGATTCAGAATCAGTTTTAATTTTTGTAGAATCAAATTTGAGAGAGTTTAGTAAGTCCATTGATGCCCCTCGGGAAAATATTTGCTCAACTTAAAGTTCGAAAACGAAAATAAGAATAAATCGGGCACAGGCCAAAGCCTGCTGTCGTAAGGCCATAAATGCCAATTACGTAAAACCAAAATGGCCCGCCCGCAACGGCATAGGCTAAAATAAAAACAGATAAAATAAAACGAAGGGCTCTGTCCCACAGAGCCAAATTACACAACATTAATTTTTAATTAATGTTTGTAGTTCGCCAGCTTGATACATCTCCATCATGATGTCACTGCCGCCGACTAATTTTTTATTTACATACAATTGTGGAACTGTTGGCCAGTTGCCATAATCTTTGATGCCTTGGCGAATTTCTTCGTCATCTAAAACATTCACGTCTTTAAATTCAACGCCCATGTCTTGTAAAATCGCAGTTGCTTTTGCAGAAAAACCACACATCGGAAATTGTGATGTGCCCTTCATGAATAAAACAATTTTATTTGCGTTTAATAAAGTTTCAATTTTTGCTTTGACGTCCGACATATTTATTCCTTTGTTAAATTATTTAACTGGTTATTTAAGTATTGTTTTAATTGTTAATGCGTGGACTTCGCCGGTTTTTAATTCGGGTCCGAAAGCACTCATCACATGTTGATGTTGTTCAATCCGGCTTAATCCTTGGAACGCGGAGCTTTTAATGTGAACTTCCCAGTGATCTAAAGTTCCTGTCAGGTCGTTAACGGTGATATCCGAATTTGGATTCGCATCCGGATAAGCTTCTTGCAATCTTTGTTTCATTTGATCTATTGTCATAGGTATGAACCTTAGCAAATCCTCTGATTTCAAGCAAGAGTCTGTAAGCGTATTTCGCAGCATTTTTTATATTTTAGCCCTGAATTTTGTCATTTACACGGTCATCAGACTGACTTTTTACGTTTGGAACTTTCAAAGGCTTGAAAATATCAACGGTTTGGATCTGTTGAAAGTTTTTTTAAACGGAGCACGTTTTGATCTGGCCATTGTTTTCCCGATCAGTTTTTTAGTTTTTATAGTCTTAAATTTAAAACCGAAGTGGTTATCAATATTTTTATTTTGGAGTTTAATCGTATTTCATACTGTTATTTTGTGCGGAAATTTCGTAGATTCTGAACTGGTTAATTTCGTCGGCCGCCGATTTACAAAAAGCACTTTGTATCTGATTGGCGAAGGTCAATTGACGAATCTGATGAAATATTTTTGGATGACGGCGGTGACTTTTTTTTCTTTGGCTAGTTATTTATTTTTAAACTTTAAGATCAAAAAAAATGACATCAGTCACATGTCTATGAAAACAAAGTCCATGTCGTTGTTTATATTTATGATTGCGACAGTATTATTCGCTCGTGGCGGACTTCAAGAAAAACCCATCAGTTTTGTCGATGCAAAAGTCATCGATCATCCGTTTGCGCACCACATGGTTTTAAATACGACTTTTACAGCAGGAAAAAGTTTTGGTCAGAAAAATTTTGAAAAATTAAATTTTATGAAAGCTGATGAAATGTTGTCTGAGTTGAATTTAAATCCTCAGCTGTGGGTGCCAAATTCTATTCCTAATTTTAAAAATAAAAATCTCGTTATTTTTATTTTAGAAAGTTTTTCTTCAGAATATATATCACAGACGAACACACCATTTTTTCTAAGCTTGGCAGGGCAGGGCGCCTATTTTCAAAAAGCCTATGCCAACGGGCGCAGATCTGTTGAAGGCATTGCCTCGATCATGGCAGGCGTTCCCGCATTGATGGAAGAACCGTTTGTAAATTCAGAATTTGCGACGAATGATTTTGTGGGTCTGGGGAATTTATTTAAAAAGAAAAATTATCACACCAGTTTTTTTCACGGTGCCAAAAATGGCAGTATGCGATTTGATTTATTCACACGCGCTGCAGGTTTTGATCAGTATTTTGGTTTGAATGAATTTCCAGATTCCACAAAAAATGACGGTGCTTGGGGTATTTGGGACGAAGATTTTCTGAATTGGTCGTGTGAAAAAATGGTGATGTTTCCGAAACCATTTGTCAGTGCTATTTTTACGTTAACATCGCATCATCCGTTTCAAATTCCAGAACATTTAAAATCTGTTTTAACAACGGGCGATGCCCCAATCATTCAATCAATTAAATACACAGATTATGCTTTGAAAAAATATTTCGAATGCGCACAAAAAACAGATTGGTACAAAGACACAGTTTTTTTATTTGTTGCTGATCATACGGGGCCCAGCCTGAATGAAAATGCCACATTTAAATCAAAATATGAAATTCCAATTTTGTTTTATTCACCCAATGAAAAAATCGAATTAAATACAATTCAGTTCGCTCAACAAATTGATTTGTTGCCCACATTAAATGATTTATTTGATTTGGGATTGCTAAATACAAATCACTTAGCAAGATCTTTATTAAAACCCGGAAAAAAAGCAATCGCGTTGTATTCGGATCAACATTTTGAATTGGTCGGCGACACAGATTTGTCCGATTACAAACTCAAAGCGATCAGGCAATATTACAGCCAAGGGCTTTTTGATAACAGATTGTATTACCCAAAGAATAAAGGAAATTAAACCATGGATTTTTTTGATGCAATAAAGGCCAGACGCAGTATTCGTAAATTTACCGATGCAGAAGTTCCGAATGCAGTGATGCAAAAAGCATTTGATGCGGCTGTGCTAGCGCCAAATTCGTCGAATGTTCAGACATGGAATTTTATTTGGTGTAAATCTTTAGACGTTAAAAATAAATTAATCATGGCGTGTTTGTCTCAGTCGGCAGCGCGCACAGCTAAAGAACTTGTTGTTGTCACGGCAGACCCTGCATTATGGCGCAGATCGCAACCGTATTTAGTTGATTACGTCAAATCTGTATCTGCACCCAAGCAAGTGATTATGTATTATGAAAAATTAATACCGATCAGTTACCGCTGGGGTTTTTTAAATGTAATGGCTCCATTGAAATGGCTGATCGCCAATGGTGTGGGTTTATTTCGCCCGATGCCACGCGGGCCGAATACACGCGGTGACTTACAAGAGGTTGCGATGAAATCAGCGGCTTTGGCCTGTGAAAATTTTGTTTTGGCCATTTCGGCACAGGGTTTTGATACGTGTATGATGGAAGGTTTTGATGAATGCCGAGTCAAAAATTTGTTAAAGTTGAATTCAAGCGAGCGAGTTGTTATGGTTATTGGCATAGGTAAGGCGGCTGACAGCGGCACATGGGGACCGCAGTTTCGCATTCCAAAAAAATTAGTTACAAAAGAAATGTAAATATACAAAGGAAGTATAAAATGAAGTTATTTTTGTTAACAACGCTTTTATCAGTTCAAATATTCGCAAGCGATTTTTACTCGTTCAAAGTCAAAAAATCAGATCAAACTGAAATTTCAATGTCAGATTATAAAAATAAAACTGTATTGGTTGTGAATACGGCCAGCAAGTGTGGTTACACGTCACAATACGAAGGGCTAGAGGCACTTTATACAAAATACGAAAAACAAAACTTTGTGATTCTAGGATTCCCGTCGAATCAATTCTTAGGTCAAGAGCCTGGAACGAACGAAGAAATTCAAAAATTTTGCAAATTAAAATATGGAGTGAATTTTCCCGTATTCGCAAAAATTGATGTTAAAGGTGATTCTGCAATTCCACTTTATAAATGGTTAACGTCACAAAAAAATTCGAATGGAAAAATTTCTTGGAATTTCAATAAATTCTTAATTAATAAAAATGGCGAAGTCGTTAAACATTTTGGTTCAAGTGATACGCCAGCAGATATAGATCCAGAAATCAAAAAACTTATCGAAGCGACAGTTGAAATAAAAAAAGAAACGAAATAATTTTTAAATATGTCTGATTTTTATTTCACCCCGGCCTCTGAGACTCACAAAAAAAAAGAAAAATCTAAGGCTAAAGAATTGCGTGAATCTTTGTGGTGGCGACAGTTGGTCGGCAAAGGAAATTGCTATCACTGTGAATTAAAATTTAAATCGACAGAGCTTACGATGGATCATTTGATTCCGATTTCACGCGGCGGAAAATCAGATAAAAAAAATTGTGTGCCGTCGTGCAAAGAATGTAATACGAAAAAAGGTTATAAAACCAGAGCAGAACTTGCGATGGAAGAAATAAAAAAATGACAACTCAAGAAATAAATCAAGACATTCAAAATAGATTAAAATGGGAATTGGTCATTAAAGGTCAAGCGTCAACGCCTATTATTTTTATTCTTTGTCTTGGTATTTCGTATTATCAATTTGCAATCACTCAATATGCAAACATTGTATCTGTGTTAATGATATTGGCAGCTCTAAATTCAGCTTTTAGATATCTGGTCGTATTCCGTGGCAAAAAACTTAAAAATGATACTCAGGGAATCGCAAAAATTACCAAACTGATGATTTTTTCGCTAAGCTTAAATATGTTTTTTTGGACGACAACATTTTGGATTGTTTTCATGCAAACCTCGTTTTCTGATTTTAGTTTTTTTGTTGCTTTTATAATCGCAGTTGCTTTGGTCACAGCCTCAATTTTAACATTGTCCAGTGTTCCAATGTTAGCAATGTGTTATCAAATCGGCATATTGAGTGGACTGTTTTTTAACTTTATTAAAGAGTATTTTACTGGTTTTGAAGATAGGTATTTATACATCGCTGGTTGCGTTGTTTTGATGCTCGTATATTATATTCGTCAGACGCAAGCTTTCTATCTTCAAATGCGTGATAAATATAAATACGAAATCGAACTTGAACTTTCATTAGAAAAATTGAAAGAATCAAATCAAAAAATTATTGTTGAGACAGCCAGATCACAGAATGCATCTCGATTGGCATCGCTGGGCGAAATGGCTGGCGGGATTGCTCATGAAATTAATAATCCATTGACGATTATTTCGGGACTTCTTGAGAGAGTTCTTTGGCGAATTTCACAAACTGATTTTTCGAAAGATGAAGTCGTCGTAGATGTTGATCGCGCGGCGGCTGCCGTTAATCGTATCAGTCGAATTATTATATCGTTGTTACGTATAGCACATAAAACAGAAGACTCTGAATCATTAGAAAATTTAAAACTGGCAACTGTATTTGATGACGTACTGAATGTATCGAAAGAAAAGTTTATAACTGCAAATATAGCTCTGGAATTCATTCATATTCCGGATGTGTTTGTTAGAACAAATCAAACACTGGTTTCACAAGTTTTATTAAATTTGTTGAATAATGCGTATGAACACGTTCTGTCCCTAAATGAGAACATGAAAAGTATTAAAATATATTTTGAATTGAATCAGAACAAAATGACTGTTTTTATTGAGAATTCGGGTCCCAAAATTGCGGATGAAATTCAGCATAAAATTTTTGAACCCTTTTTTACAACGAAGGCTATTGGTCAAGGAACTGGGCTTGGTTTGAGTCTTTGTAAAGGAATCCTTGAATCTATGGGAGAGAAAATTTGGATTGATCAAAAATCACCGTTAACGACATTTTGTTTTACATTGTCGTTAGTTGCTGAATCCTAACAGGATCGTCTTAAATAAAATTACTGTAATTGTATGTTTTTGACCGCAGCGACAAGATCTTTGCTTGATACTGGTTTTGATAATATGCCAACAAAATTATGATCACTGTTTGTGTGTAATTCATGGCCGTCTGTATAACCCGAAAGAAATAAAACAGGAATTTTTGGTGGAGTAATTGCTGATATTTTTTTTAAAAGTTCATAGCCATTGCAGTTTGGCATACTGATGTCGCTGATGATGAGATCAGGTTTGTTGGCCTGAATTTTTTCAAAAGCAATCTGTCCGTCGGCAGCCGTATCAACTGCATAGCCATTGCGTGATAAAATATGTTCGATGATTTCACGGATGTCAGCTTCATCATCTATAACAAGAATTTTATATGTCATGTGCACCTCCGCTATGTACACAATAATTAGTTTGCAAAAATAGCACAAGCAATATTTGCTAACTAATTATTTTAAATAATAAATCAGATTATTTTTTGCCAATATTGCAAGTATTGATTCCCAACATTGCATACGGCGGACACCAACCCATGATTCCTGTAGCCATCGGAATAAGGCCTAATAAAAACCACATATTTGTTGGTCCCCAAAATGCCATAGATGCAATGATCGCTCCGGCAACGAGACGAACTGCGCGTTCAATTGAGTGAATATTTTTTTTCATAAAATCTCCTTTAGGTTTGAGCAAAAAATAAAAAATTAAATAAGAGGAACAGTTTCTGAAAAGCTGGGACGTTTCATCATGTCTGAATAAAATCCTGAGAGCAGAGGATATTTTTCTGTCCAAGAAAAATCATCACTGAAACGTAATCCAATGTATCCAAGTGCACAAGCAACTGCAATATCTGCAGCAGATAACTGTGAACCGTAAAAATATTTTTTTTCTGCGATCGCATCCGATAAGAATTTTAATCCACGATGAATTTTATCAAATTGTCGGTTGGTCCACCAAGCGTATTGTAATTCTTTGGGCCGTTTTTTTCGTTCAGCAAAAATACAAAGTGATGCGTCCATAATTCCATCAGCCAATGCTTCAATTTGTTTAACTTTGATTCGATCGATCGGTGAATGTGGTAGTAAAGGTGGTTCGGATAAAGTTTCGAGAAACTCAGTAATGACTCTAGAATCATAAATAGATTCATTTTTATCAGTGATCCAAATAGGAACTTTTCCTAATGGATTTAATTTGGTAACGCCTGTGTCTTCGTTCCATGGGACGTCGATGATCATTTCAAAATCAATTTTTTTTTCAAGGGCTGTAATTCGTACCTTTCGAGCATATGGACTGGTGAGTGATACGATGACTTTATTTTTTAACATAATTTTAACCTCGTTATTATTATGTCGTACTATTTGATTCGCAAATATGCGCTGGCGCATGATTCATTAATATAAGCCACTGCGTTATACAAAGTTTAACATCTGTGTGAATATCTATTACGATATTTGAATGTATACGACAGATATCTGGGCTGATTTGCCGATGGCAATAAAGCAAGACCTTGATTCGCAATCTAGAAAAATTGAACTCAAGCGCGGTGATTTTATATATCGCCAAGGTGATCAACCGCAGGGATTGTATTTTGTTAAAAATGGTTTGGTCGGATTAATGATGATCGGTGAAAAATCTGGTAAAGAACATTTATTACGATTTTTCCGACAGGGTCAGTTTTTTGGTCATCGTGCTTTATTTTCAGATGAGGGATATCATGGCTCAACGGTTGTTTTAGAGCCGACGACTTTAAAAATTGTTCCTAAAAATATAATAATGGAAGTGATTGATAAAAATCCTATTTTGTTAAAAAAAGTTGTAACGGTTTTATCAAAAGAACTTCGCAGATCGGAAAATCATCAAGTGATGATTTTAGAAAATCAAATTTTAGTACGTACAGCGCAATCGTTGGTTTATCTGAAGGACTTGCACCCGGATCATCATTGGACTCGCCAAGAAATTGCAAATTTTTGTGCCAGTACGGTGTCAACAATCATCAAGGCTTTGGCCGAGCTGGAAAATCTAGGAATGATACGGCAGGTCGGAAGGTCGATTGAAATTATTGATAGAAATGCTCTGATCGAATTTCAAGATAACGAATCAAATTAAATTATAAATACATTATGTGCCAGCACATCATTTAATTTCGAACATTATGACAGACTGTCAGAGACAAAGCATCACCATCGCAAGACCAAAGAGGGAGAAACTGTGAAATCGGATATTATTTTTCATCAATTATTTGAAGCACAAACATCAACCTACACTTACATTATTGCTGACAAAAAAACGAAAGAAGCTGCGATTATTGATCCTGTTATCGAAACAGTCGAGCGAGATTTAAAATTGATCAAAGAATTGGGGCTGAAATTAATTTATATTTTAGATACGCATATTCATGCAGACCATATCACCGGTGCCGGTGAAATTCGTAAATTAACAAATGCAAAAACAGCCGTCGGAGCTGAAGCGAATATACCGTGTATTGATATTCCATTGGATGATGGGCACGAGCTTTTTTTGGGTGATAAAAAAATAACAGTCATTGCGACTCCGGGGCACACCAATACATGCAGCACATTTTTTTTTGAAGGCATGGCTTTTACGGGTGATGCGCTTTTGATTCGCGGTTGTGGTCGAACAGATTTTCAGCAAGGATCGTCTGAAAAGTTATTTGAAAGCGTTCATGGGAAGATATTTAAATTTTCTGATGATACGATTGTGTACCCAGGTCATGATTATAACGGACAAACCGTTTCGACAATTGAACTTGAGAAAAAATTTAATCCTCGGCTTTGTGAAACGCAAACAAAAGCTGGATTTTCGAAATTTATGTCGGAATTAAAATTAGCTCACCCTAAAAAAATACATGAAGCCGTTCCCGCGAATATGACCTGCGGAATTGTTCCGTCAAAACATATTTTTCATCCACAAGTTGTTGACGGGATTCCTGTGGTTAGCTGCGAAAATTTATATTCGCACATGTCAGATATTATCAGTAAAAGTGCATTATTAATTGATGTTAGGCGCTCAGACGAATTCAATGCCGAGCTAGGTCATATTGAAAATTCAAAGTTAATCACTTTGGGGCCAGATTTAACTCAGTTTTTAAAAGACGGCGATCGCCAACAAGAAATTATATTTATTTGTCGAAGTGGCAATCGTTCAGGTCAGGCCGCCACAGAAGCTATGCAGTTGGGTTATAAAAATGTGATCAATATGTCGGGTGGAATGCTTCGTTGGAATGATTTGAAACAACCGAAAATTAAAAAATAAGGAGTAAATGATTATGCAACAAGATTGGATCAATGCTTTGGTTGGTGGATTAGTCATAGGTTTAGCAGTTTCATTGATGCTGTATTTGAACGGTCGAGTCACTGGGATTAGCGGAATTATTTACGGGACATTAAATCCGCATAAAAACGATATGCAATGGCGATATTTTTTTGCAGCGGGTTTATTTTTGGGCGGAGTATTTTTAAAAATATTTAAATCAGACCTATTTTCTGGAGCACTTCCGACAGATGTATCGACTGTAGTTGTCGCGGGTCTGCTTGTGGGCTTTGGAACAATTCTTGGCAGTGGTTGCACAAGCGGTCATGGTGTTTGCGGCATCAGTCGGTTGTCGCCGCGATCATTGGTTGCAACAATTGTATTTATTTTTGCAGGTGTGTTGTCCGTATTTGTATTTAAAAAAATAGGAGTTTTATAATGAAAATTATAATGAAAAACAGTTTATCTGCATTGATCGTCGGATTTATTTTTGCTTTAGGTCTGGGTATTTCAGGAATGACTCAGCCCCAAAAAGTTTTCGGATTTTTAGATGTTTTTGGCAAATGGGACCCTTCACTGATTTTTGTCATGATTGGCGCAATTATTTTTCATTTTGTCAGCTTTAGAGTCATTAAAAAAAATCATAAGCCCTTATTTTCAAATGACTGGCACGTTCCAACAAAAAAAGAAATTACTCCTGCTCTTATTTTTGGTTCAGTCCTTTTTGGAATTGGTTGGGGGCTTGGTGGATATTGCCCAGGTCCTGCGATAACTTCATTAGCCAGTTTTGAAATGCGACCGATTGTATTTGTCGTCAGTATGATTGGTGGAATGCTATTGTTTAAAATGCTGGATTCAAAATATAAATTCAAAAGGTAACTTAAAAGGAAGCTTTAAATGATAACAATGCAAACTTACGGTTACATCGCTTCTGTATTTATGGGATTGTCATTGGGATTGATTGGCGGCGGCGGATCAATTTTAACGGTCCCAATTTTAGTGTATTTATTTTTAGTTGA
>CANBND010000088.1 GCA_947370945.1 Pseudobdellovibrionaceae bacterium
ATTGGGTCTTGATCCGCAATTTTATTTTCGCAGAGTTTTAGAAACTTCGAATATCAAAGATTATATGACCGGAATTTTCAAAGCTTATTTTTTTGCAACATTTATCGCATTCCCCGCCTGTTATTTTGGTCTGAATGTTAAAAATGGAACCAAAGAAGTCGGCATCGCAACAACAAAGGCCGTTGTGACGGCATCGTTATTAATTCTTGTCGGAAATTTTTTCTTATCAAAATTATTTTGGGTGGTCGAAAAATGGCTTTGATTGAAATTAAAAATTTCAAAAAATCATTTGGCAGCAAATGTGTTCACGAAGACGTTACTTTTTATGTCAAAAAAGGCGAATGCGTGGGCCTTGTTGGCGGATCAGGTGCTGGTAAATCTGTTATTTTGCGAAGCTTGATTGGACTTGAAAAACCAGATTCTGGCCAAATTGAAATTGATGGCGTTGATATTTCAAAACTTTCTGAAAATCAGCTGATCAACATCAGAAAAAAAGTTGCCTACGCATTTCAAGGCGGCGCACTGTTTGATTCACAATCTGTCTATGATAATTTGGCGTACCCACTTCGTGAACACACTTCGTTTTCTGAATCAGAAATTAGAAATAAGATTATCGTACAATTAACTGAATTTGGATTGGCAGATTCTATCGATTTATTTCCATCAGAATTATCAGGTGGAATGCAAAAACGCGTGGGTTTGGCCCGCGCAATGATGCTTGAGCCAGAAATTATACTTTACGATGAACCAACGGCAGGTCTGGATCCTTATAATACAAAAAAAATTCAAGAACTTATTTTACGCCTAAAAAGTAAAGGCGTAACGTCGATACTTGTTACGCATGATATGCCAACAGCAATTGCCGTCTGTGATAAATTCGCATTTTTAAAAGACAAAAAAATTTCTGAGCAAGGCACTATACAACAACTAACTGAAAATAAAAACAGCCTGATACATCAATTCATCGAAGGACACATGATATGAACAAAGAAATAAACCCAAAAATACACCAAGTTAAAGTTGGTCTTTTCTTAACAATCGGCATATTTATAACGGCTATTTCAATTTTTTTAATGGGATCGAATAAATCGATTTTTCAAAATACGATTGCATTACATACCTATTTTGATTCAGCACAGGGGCTAACAAAGGGTGGCGTTGTCTCATTGGCGGGTGTTAAAATTGGAAATATTGATGTGATTGATTTTGATGAAACCAAAAATTTGGTCAAAATCACATTCTTGGCACAAGATGAATTTGCAAAAAAAATAAAAGCCGATTCAATTGTTGAAATCAGAACCCAAGGTGCACTGGGCGATAAATATTTGTATATCACGCCCGGAAAATCAATCGACACTGTCAAAGATGGTTCAGAATTAAAATCTGAATACGGCAATGATATTATGTCGGTTTTATCAAAACGTGGAAACGAAAGCGAAAAATTATTTGATGCTATTTCAGATTTTCAAAAACTGATGAACAGCTTAACTGCTGAAAATAAAATTCCCAAATTAATCAACAAATTGGACCAAACCGCCGGCAACCTGAATGAATCCAGCGATCATTTTAAAAAAGCCATGGCCGACGGAAAATTTGAGAAAGCCATGGCCCGCATGGAAAATGTGATAGAAAAAATCGACAACGGCCAAGGCACTCTGGGCGCACTAATCAACGATAGATCCGTGCACGACAGATTAAAAAGCCTTTTGGGTGCTGGCCAGAAGCAACAACAAGTGAAATCGATTCTAAAGAATAGTGTTGAAGATTAGAAAATTATATGCGGATATTTAAATTATTTTTTATAAATATACTTATACTTACTATTCTCATCTATTGCTCTCTTCTCTTTTATACAAATATACAATATGATGATTTTAAAATATCTGAAAAATTTGGACCATCTCCGACGTATAAAGTTGAACCTGCTCCTGCATACCTATACAAAAACATTAATCCAAAACTTGAAAAGTTAAAAATATATGACCAAGATAATGACAATAAATACCCAGATGGGTACTGGTCAAATAATATAAAATATAAACAAAAATTTAATGTCATAGCAAAATTTAAAAATACTGATCTGATTGCTTATAATATTGATTATGTTTTTGATAGAAAATATATGCGTCATGTTGAAAACCAAGATTCAAAAACTAATGCGAATAAATTTATTATATCTGCTGGTTGCTCACTGACTCTCGGAGAAGGATTAAACCAGGGCGAAGATTACCCTTCGCAATTGGCTAAAAAAATGAATGATTCTTGGAAAATTTATAATTTTGGCTATCATGGCAATGGCCCAAACAACTATATTGATGCCATTCAAAAAAAAGAATTGGATTTAAAACATATCACTGAAAATGATGGTGCTTTTGTTTGGCTATTTATACCTGATCATTTAAATCGATATTTTTGCCCATTGAATTGCTACAATAAGGACAGAGATTGGAATTTAGAACGTCCCGAAGTCGAATATTCAAACGGCACTTTTAAAGCTAAAAAATCATTCAGAAAAAGCTACAAACCCCAACGTATACTTATGAGAGTTTTAAAATATTTTCATTTTTTTGACTACTTAAAGTTGCCGCAAACTCAATATACGGAATCTGAATATGCTGAATTTGCTGAAGCTGTTAATTTTATACCTAATCAGCTAAATACACGAATAAAAAAAAAGTATTTTATATTTTTTGACGATACTGCAGGATATGACCATAAATTACTGAAAGAAAAACTCGAAAAATTAAATTTTAAAATTATTTATTTAAATTCATATCTCAATAAATTTCCAGACAACCAACGACAAATTCCGGGCGATGGCCATCCGACGGCTGCGATAAATTGGTATATTTCAGAAGTCATAAAATCACAAACTGATCTTGATTTTAATCCTTAGAATATTTGTTTGTATAATCAGTTATTAATTTTTGATCTTGATTTTCTTTAATTAAACAATAGCTACCTATCACTAAAATATCTAATCCAGTACCCATGAAACACAGAAAAGCATCCCGAGGACTACAAACGACTGGTTCACCACGGACATTAAAACTGGTATTTACCAAAATTGGCACGCCTGTTCGTTTTTTAAATTCACTAATTAATAAATGAAATAACGGATTTGTCGATGCTGATACAGTTTGAATTCTGGCTGAAAAATCAACGTGCGTAATCGCAGGCACAACTGATCTTCGGACATTCAATAAATCAATACCAAATAATTTTTGCTCATCTGCAGTCACTGATATTTGATACAGTGATTTTAATCCTGAAGTGAATAACATGTATGAAGACGACGTTGAAACATCAAACCATTGTGATTGATCCTCCGCTAAAATTGCAGGAGCAAATGGCCTAAACGATTCTCGAAATTTAATTTTTAAATTCAAATTTTTTTGCATTTCAGCAGACATTGGGCTGGCTAAAATGGATCTGTTGCCAAGCGACCTGGGTCCAAATTCCATTCGACCTTGAAACCAACCGATAGCTTTATTTTCCGCAAGCGACTTCGCTGTGTCGCAAATTATTTGTTCAGTCGGCTTTTTTTCAAACACAGCGCCACATTCGATCAACTGATTTTCTATTTCAGAATCTGTAAATTCATTTCCCAGATATGATCCGGACATCTGATCCGACCCATAATTTTTTCTGTTATTATTGTCATTCAAATAATAACACGCCAGGGCCGCCCCCAATGAGCCCCCCGCGTCACCCGCAGCTGGCTGAACCCATATGTTTTTGAACAAACCTGATTTTAATAGGGCGCGATTCGCAACACAATTTAAAGCAACGCCACCAGCTAAACACAAGTTTTCTATTTGATATTCAGATTTTAAATGAATACAAATTTTCAAAATAATCTCTTCAAGAACTGATTGAATTGATGCGGCTAAGTCCATATGAATTTGTTTTAAATCTTGATCTGGCAATCTAAAACTGAAATCAAATAATTCATCAAATTTTTTATTTGTCATTTCTAAGCCCGTGGCAAAACCAAAATATTTCATATTTAATCTATATGACCCATCTGTTTTGATATCAATCAAGCTTGCTCTAATTCTATCTGCAAAAATTGGACGACCATAGGGCGCTAAACCCATTAATTTATATTCACCAGAATTCACCTTAAAACCACAGTAGTACGAAAATGCTGAATACAATAGTCCCAAACTGTGTGGATAATGAATTTCTTTTTTTAAATCCAACTGATTTTCATGGCCATGATATACTGTGGTTGTTGCCCATTCTCCAACGCCATCCATTGTTAAAACCAATGCTTCATCATACGGAGATGGGTAGAAAGCGCTAGCAGCATGACTCAAGTGATGATTTGAAAAAAATAATTTATTTTTAATATCAGTTGAAAAACCTAAGATAATTAATTTTTTAAAAATGATATTTTTTTGAAAAAGTTTTTCTTTGATCCAAAGAGGAATCGATTTAATAAATTGAAAATACCCCCAGGGCGAAAATGCGACAGTTGTTTCAATAATTCTTTCAAATTTTAAAAATGGTTTTTCAAAAAAAACGATCTTATCAATTTGATTGGCTGAAATTTTTAATGTTTTCAGACCATTTTGTATCGCCAACTCAGGAAAATTGGAGTCATGCTTAATTCTTGAAAATCGCTCCTCTTGAGCCGCGTATACAATTTGACCGTCACAAATGAAAGTTACCGCGCTGTCATGATAAAAAGCTGAGATACCCAGTATGTACATTTAAAAAATAGTGTAAATAAATGGCGCAACGACTGTCCCTGCAGACATGTATATTAACGCAGCCATAAGCAAAATAGTTAAAACCACTGGCAGCAGCCAATATTTTTTTCGAGCCTTTAAAAATAAAAAAAATTCATTTAAAAAATCCATAATATATTCCTTATTAAAATTGTTGTCTCATTAACTGCGAGTCTTTCAAAGTAGCATCAGGTCGAAGCCAATAACTTTTCGATTCCAAATCAATATTTATATTGAAAAAATTTTTTTTGAATATTTTTAAATATAATTTTATTGGAACAATGATTGCTATATAAACAATACTCAAAATGATTGGCGAAGTAAACTTTTGCAGCAAAAGCCCTAGCTGAACCCACTTTTTATTTAAATAATTAAGTTTGTCTGAATTAAAAAATGCCAAGTATAAAAATGCAGGCACAAGAATAAAAAAGTAAAAATTAAATTTGCAACCTATAAAAAAACACAAGGCCGCTAATAGTAAGCCGAAATTTTTATTCGTAGATTTCAACATATGATATATTTTATACTTATTTTATACTAAATCAATGACATATTTTATTAGTATCAAAATTTAAAATGTATTCGAAGACATTTTCCGCGATAAGCTCGGAACCCAATGATGTTGTGTGCCCAAAATCAGCGGCAAACTGATCGTAAAACAAATCTGAATAGGAAATTTTTTGTTCATTCATTTTTATTAAAAAATTATTTTTATTTTCAATAAAAATAATTTTTCCGTCACTTATTTCTTCTTCCGCATAGTAAGACTTTATCAGATTTATATTTCGATTCGGATACTGCATGGCAAAATAACATGTGTTTTTGGATTTTAAAAAATTAAATAATTTCTGATAATTCTTAGATGTCGGTTTTTCAAACGAATTTGCTGTAAAGACGTACTGTGGAAATTTTTTTTGCATAAATATATAAAATTCATTTTTTTCCCTATCAACACACCTTGACAGCCTCTCAATGAGAACATCCGAAAATTCATAATCATCAAGACTATTTACCATTTTAAAAACATAATCACAATTTTGCCTATTAAAATCTAATTTCAATGTCAAAAGCTCTGCGTATTTTAATTCAGTAGGGTTGTATTCAAACGCTTTTTGATAACATTGCAGACCTCCAACGTTATCCATTCGATTCAAACTCCACACTTTATTATTATTTTGCGCAATATTAAAAAATAAAAATGCTAATTCATCCTTCGTGTATTGAGTATTCAATTGGTCAAGATTTAGCTCGCAAATTGATGGGTTAATCTGCGAACTTAAATTGAATTTGTTCATTTTACGATAGATGCTTTTTTGCTTTATTATTTGAATTGATTTTTTTATCAGATTAAAGACTGTTTTTACCATTTTAAAAACTTTTATATCCAGATATCTGTTATTTTTTTTCAATTCAAAATTATTTGCTAGCGATAAAAATGGTGTGTCGTTGACTCCCATCATGGATATGACCACTTCAGGGCGTATTTTATCATATTGATCTAATAGTGCGAAAACCTGACTTGTTGAATTTGTTCCTGGTATTGCCAAATTAATAACTTGATAATTCAACTTATGTTCGTCAATTTTTTTTTGCAGAACTGTTGGCCAAGCATCAAATTTGCCATTCATCGACGCTGTTGTTGACTCGCCTAAAGCAACGATCTTTTTTCGATGATTGTTCATTTTTTGATGTTCAAAAAAATAAAAACTGTAGCTGAATAGGTTTAGCAAGATTTCGAATATAATTATATTCATTGTGAAAATTTTTGCTGATTTTAATAAAAATTTGAGAATTGATTTCATCAATATTTTAAGTTATTCTATTTCGATGAAAAAGTATACTCCTGATGTAAATTGGTTCGATGATTTTAATTTCGCAAAATCAGAACTATCAAAAATTAGTCCAACATTTTGTCTTGCGAAGTGGCTACAATCAACTATACATTTTCACTTAGGAAAAACTCATTCTTGCCATCATCCCCCATTAACGTCTATTGACCTAAATAAGGTTCGCACGAACCCTAGTGCGCTTCACAATACTGATGATAAGCTTGATCAACGTCTACAAATGCTGAATGGCCAACAACCCGCAGGATGCGACTACTGTTGGCGAATTGAAAATTTAAAACAAAACCTCAACAGTGATCGGGTGATCAAATCATCGTCCCCCTGGTCAACTCCTCACCTTTATGCAGTGGCCGACAGCCATATCGGCGAAACAATAAATCCTACGTACTTAGAAGTCAGCTTCAGCAATGAATGCCAATTTAAATGTTCATACTGCAGTGCTGATTTTTCGTCAAAATGGCAGGAAGAAATAAATAAATTCGGCCCATATTCTACCGGGAATGGTTCTTCCTATAATAAGTTAGAAACTGAAGATTCCAACGAGTATATTAAATACTTTTGGCAATGGTGGCCAGAGCTTGTCAAGCACTTGCATGTATTTAGAATTACTGGCGGGGAACCCTTGCTTTCGAAAAATACATTTTTAATTTTAGAAGATTTTTTTGTAAATAGTTACCCCCAATTAGGATTCGCTGTGAATTCAAATTTAGGAATCCATGAAGCTGTCCTTAATAAATTTATTTCAAAAATAAAATTTGCTTTGCAATATAAAAAAATAAAAAGTTTTACATTGTTTACCAGCATAGATACATTTTCAACTGATGCTGAATACATACGTCACGGTTTAAATTTTACTAAATTTCAATCCAACGTGAACTATTTTTTATCTGAAGTCCCCGATGCAAGACTGACTTTCATGGTTACATTTAATATTTTTTCAGCCTTTAAATTCATTGATTTGCTAAAATGGATTACTGAGCTCAGAAAAAACCATCAATCAACACATCAAGCCTTGCGCATCGGATTTGACATAAATTATTTACGGCATCCCGAGTTGATGTCGGCAGAGCTTCTTCCCAAAAAATACCTTTATTTACTTGATGATTGTTATTCGTATATGGTTGAATATTCAGCAGAAAAACTTGGTTTAGGTTTAGGGTTTTTAAACGTAGAAATTGATAAAATAAAAAATTTAATTGAATGGCTGCGCGGAGCACAGCTTGATGAACAGCAGGTTTCATTTCAAAATAAGCGATTTGTTGACTTCTTTACTGAACACGACAAGCGCAGAAATACGGATTTTAAAATCGTGTTTCCTGAGCTTGCCGATCATTTTATTAAAAATTAATTTATGATTTTTTTAGAAATTAGAAAGTTAGTTATTTGGTTAGCTCCTTCATTTGTTGGATGGCCATCTGCTGAGCTTTGTATTTCTGGCATAAATATAACTTCAATTTGACTGAATTTTTTAAATTTCAAAAATGATTTAAAGCTACCATGCCAGATAATTTTTAAATTGACCGCATCAAATTTCTTTTTATATTTTTTTTCAATATCTAAAAACAATCTATTTATAGCAAGATAATCCGAATCACTTGGTGAGATATTAATGCTGTTTAAAAAAATTCGACAGAAACTAAGTGGCACGCAATAATTAATTAATATTTTCTGAATGGGCGTGCCGGCTTCCAAAAAACTACCAGAGATTTTAAATTCTCCAAAAACTGTCTCTATAACGCGTGGTGAATCTGCTATATAAAAAAGATGATTCACTTGTCCAAAAAATCTTTGAATATCTGCATCGTGAACAAATATAAGTGCTGAGCCCGTTTTCTGAATAATTTTTTTATTCAATTCATTCATTGCAAAATGCAACCAAGCCTGATTTGGACCATGTCCTAAATCAGCCAATGCATAAGCTTCGTAATTTTGGCTTCTGGAATTAATTTTGTGCGCAATCGTTTCATCATCGTTCAAATTCTCACCAAAAACAAACGATCCATCGATCAAAATTAAATGATTTTTTTTATTTGCTTTGTGCGATGATAGACTTGTCCTGAATCCATTTTTATCAATTGTTGTTACGTAGCTTAGTATTTTTTTTCCATTCTTAAATTTAGTAATTTCAGTGCGCGAATTAGGCTGTACAGATACCCCAAATTGATCCTTTACTTTAGACCCTGGGCCTTTAATATGAAATTCATAGCCATCCCAGTTTACAATTCGTATTTCGTTAGAAATTTCTATTTTTTCGAAAGAAAAAACATGCTGTGAAAAAAATAGAATAATATATTGTAATAATATAATAAATTTCATAATTAAAAAACCATATACACAAATTTAGAGTTTTCTTGAAAAAATCCAAAAAATAAAATTACAATGAGCATCGCAATCAGTGATAAATTAAATATCCATTTAGAATTGTTCCACATAAGGTCATTGAAACTGTATTTCACGCTCAGATATGAGCCAATCTCAAGTAAAACAATAGATATTAATCCTATTTCTAAAGAATATGATAAAAAATTATTTTGAAAAATGAAGTTTAAATCTGCTAAGGACCAGTGGTCAGCTAATCTTAAAATCAGTCTTTTTGCTATTTTAAATGTCTCGGCTCTAAAAAATATTGTGGGCGGAACTACAATTAAAAAAAATGTTCCCAGTATTGATATTGTTCTAAGTAAAAATGGAAATTTATTTGCACCTATAAATTTATAGAAAATATGCCTTTTTTCTTTCGTCGACGAATCTAAAACAACAAACACCCCATGCCAAAGCCCATAAATTAAAAAATTAGTTGTTCCTCCGTGCCATAAACCAAGAATTAAAAATGTGAATATGACTAAACCATGCACTCCTAGACATGAAAATGATGTCGATACCAATGGATAAAAAATATAATTACGAATCCATTGAGCTAGCGAAATATGCCAACGTTGCCAATATTCAGCAATCGATGTTGCAAAAAATGGTCGGTTGAAATTTTGCATCAATTTAAAACCCAAAATTTGTGCAGAACCCAAAGCGATATCCGTATATCCTGAAAAATCACAGTATATTTGATATCTGGATAGAAACAAAGCTAATCCTACGGCTGAGCCAGTTTGCGTGGAAGTTTCATCAAAAACTAAATTTACAATGTGGCTGATTCTATCTGCAATAACAAATTTTTTAAAAAGGCCAATCAAAATTAATAACATCCCATAAGCTAAGTTTTTAGTATCAAAAATTTTTGGTTTTTGAATTTGCGGCAAAAAAGATTGTGAAGATTCAATTGGACCTG
Organism: Pseudobdellovibrionaceae bacterium; assembly: GCA_947370945.1. Classification (GTDB taxonomy): domain Bacteria; phylum Bdellovibrionota; class Bdellovibrionia; order Bdellovibrionales; family Bdellovibrionaceae; genus Pseudobdellovibrio. The sequence continues at coordinate 9,867 of CANBND010000088.1, forward strand.
AAACAAGATGAGGGAAAAAACTAAGAAATAGAGCGTAATTTAAAAAATTTCTTTCCGGCAGTATTTTTTTTCTGTAAACATCAAATAAATAACCTACAGTTTGAAATGTATAAAATGAAATACCCAATGGAGCCAATAGATGTATTGGATTTGACATATTCAGGGCTGATGCAATCGATTCCCAATATTTGGTAAAAAATAGTAGAATAAATTCAACAGATAATGCAAAGATGAAGGCCCGATAACGATACTTACTATAAATTGGGTCAGTTATAATTATACTGACGGAATAACTGACAACTGTAGTTATTAATATAAAAAATATGTACCTTGGGTCAAAAGACATATAAAAAAAATAACTTCCAGCTAGCAAAATGTATGAACGATATTTTAATTGAGCAAAGAAGTATATGACAGTAAACAATGACAAAAAATAATAATAATTCAACGATGAAAAACTCATTTTTTTATTGTTTTCTTTAAATATAATTCGGTCAATCCCTGCATATCATGCGTCTCTATAATTTCTTCAGCTGTAAATTCTATTTTGAATTTTTTTTGCAATTTTATAAAAATTTCTATATGTCGTATTGAATCCCAATTCGACGGCGAACCATATTTTATGTTTTTTAAATCTGTTGTATTTTCTAAATTAAAAACAGTTCGAACTATTTTTTCAAATTCAAACAGTTCACCAGACCCTACAATTTGATCTTTGATTTGACTCTGAAGAATTAAACACATTTTTTTCAGTTCGATTCGATTTATTTTTCCTCTGGAATTGATAGGGAAATCTTTGAATCGAAACCATTGCGTTGGGCAACGATATGCAGGCATAAGCGTACGGCAGAATTCTTCTAGTATCGAATTTGAAACATTTTGATCATCAGATGTATAAGCGGCTGCGACTG
>CANBND010000089.1 GCA_947370945.1 Pseudobdellovibrionaceae bacterium
ATGAGTCAGTTTTTTGATTGGTATTTTTTAACAAGGCCATTAAAAGGGTATATGCAGACGCCAATGATGGTGTGCGAACAACAACGTGAGCTACGTTTAACTGAAGATGACATCGAAACACTTCAAATTTTAAAAAATCACCAGCATTCAATTTTTGAATATATCAAAAATAAAAATAATGAAATGCACATTAAAAATATTTATAAAAATGAAAAAATCATAGTCGTTGCCGATCAAATGATTTTCAGTTTCGACGAGAAAGAATTTTTCGAAGCCCGCACAGTGCAAATTGAAAATAAAAATTACTATTTAAAAGGTTTTTGTTTTCATCCAGAATCGGCGCAAAAATTTATTCTGGATCAGACTGTAATTTTTAGAAAAAATCCTGATTTGAATTACAAAGAATTTTTAGTACGCCTAAATAAAATGCGATACAAATTTGAACAGTACAAACACGTCAAGCCCGAGATGATTTATACGAACGAAAATAAATTAGGATTATAAATATAAATTTTTTTGAATGAGGTTTTAAATGCCGCGCATACAAAGTTTAAAAAAAGTTCTTATCCTTGGTAGTGGGCCGATTCAAATCGGACAAGCGTGCGAATTTGATTATTCAGGAACGCAAGCTTGTAAAGCGTTAATGGCTGAGGGCCTTGAAGTCATTCTGGTCAATTCGAATCCAGCGACCATCATGACTGATCCCGAAATTGCAACGCGTACATATATCGAACCACTTAAAACAGCTTATATCGAAAAAATTATTGAAAAAGAAAAACCCGATGCAATTATTCCGACACTCGGTGGACAGACTGCTTTAAATCTGGCTTTAGATCTGGATAAAAATGGAATTTTAAAAAAACACAATGTGCTTATGCTGGGCGCAACGCCCACTGTAATTGAAGCGGCCGAAGATCGCGAAAAATTTCGCAGCATACTTGATGAGCTCGGCGCAAAATATCCGAAAAGTGAAATGGTTAAAAATTTCGAACAAGGTCTGCGTGCCGCGGAAATTATTGGGTATCCGATTATTCTTCGCCCGAATTACACACTGGGCGGTGGCGGTGGCGGGGTTGCCTATTCACCTGAAGAGTACAGCCAAATGTTGGCACAAGCTTTACATGAAAGTCCCACGTCCGAAGTTTTGGTCGAAGAAAGTATCACAGGCTGGAAAGAATTTGAACTTGAAGTCATGCGTGATTCCAACGGCACATTTGTTGTCGTATGCTCGATTGAAAATTTTGATCCTTGCGGAGTTCACACGGGCGATAGCATCACGGTAGCTCCGCAACAAACTTTAACAGATCAACAGTATCAAGCGATGCGCGATGAAGCCTATAAAATTTTAAATCGTGTCGGTGTTCAAACGGGTGGAGCAAATATTCAGTTTGCGACTCATCCAAAAACAAATGAACGGGTCGTGATTGAAATGAATCCGCGCGTTTCGCGGTCTTCAGCGTTGGCCAGCAAAGCCACGGGGTTTCCGATTGCGAAAATCGCGGCGTTGTTGGCGATTGGTTATCAGTTGGATGAATTAAAAAATGATATCACCCAAGTCACACCCACTTGTTACGAACCTGCATTGGATTATGTCGTTACAAAAATTCCGCGTTTTGCTTTTGAAAAATTTCAAGGGTCGAAAGATTTGTTAACGACACAAATGAAAAGTGTCGGCGAAGTGATGGCCCTGGGCCGCACGCAGCAAGAATCATTGATGAAGGCTTTGTCATCACTTGAAATGCATCCCGAATCTATTCCTGATGTCATTTTTAATTTAGAAAAAATTTCTTATCCAAATAGTCAACGTATCTGGCATATTTTTCAGGCCTTCAGAGACGAAATGAGCCTCGAAAAAATTCAAGAACTAACAATGATCACTCCGTGGTTCTTAGAGCAAATCGAAGTCATCGTTCAATTTGAAAATGAATTCAAACTGTCTGCACTAACTAAAGCTATTCTAATAAAAGCAAAGCGTTTCGGTTTTACAGACGCTCGATTGGCAAAATTAAAAAATATTTCAACAATTGAAATTAAAAACCTCAGACATCAATTTGAAATTCGTCCGGCATTTTTACAGGTTGATACATGCGCAGGTGAATTTAAATCTGAAACTCCATACTTTTATTCAACGTATTGGTCAGATCCTGATCAGACACAAATTAAGAAAAATAATAATACGGTTGCGGTCATTGGCAGTGGTCCAAATCGCATTGGTCAAGGCATCGAATTTGATTATTCGTGCGTACGCGGAGTTAAAGCTCTACAAAAATTAAATTATAACGTCGCGATGATTAATTCGAATCCAGAAACTGTTTCGACAGATTACGATACGTCAGACAGTTTGTTTTTTGAACCGCTGACCGAAGAACACATTGCAGAAATTTTTGATGTTTTAAAACCCACGGGTTTCGTTGCACAATTGGGCGGGCAAACTCCGATTAATTTGGCAAGGCCTTTGGTTGAATTGGGATACAAATTATTAGGTTCTGATCTTGATGCGATTGATTTGGCCGAAGATCGAAAAAAATTCGCTGAAATCTGCAGAGAATTAAATTTGTTGATTCCAAATTCGGCGATGGCCAGCGGTACAAAGCAAGCTCTTGAAAAAGAATCTTTGATTGGTTATCCGATGATCTGCAGGCCCAGTTATGTTTTGGGTGGGCGCCGTATGGAAGTCATCGAAAATAAAATCGAACTTGAATCTTATTTTCAACGTCACAAAGATTTCATTGGTGAAAAAAACCCATGCTTGATGGATCAATTTTTATCCGGAGCGCTCGAAGTCGATGTTGATTTGATTCGTGGTAAAAATAACGGGTCAGATTGGATCATCAGCGGTGGCATTATCGAACATATCGAGGCCGCCGGAGTTCATTCTGGTGACAGTATGGGTGTTGTTCCTCCGCAAAGATTAAAAGCTGAAACATTAGAAAAAATTGAAAAAATGTCGGCTGAACTTGCTGAGCGCATGAATGTGATCGGTCATTTGAATTTGCAATTAGCGATCAAAGACGATCAAGTTTTTATTCTTGAAGCGAACCCGCGCAGCTCCAGATCAGTTCCATTCTTGGCAAAAGCCACGGGGATTCCATTGGTCGATTTAGGAATTATGGCGCACATGAATCAGCGTCCGACGCCTGAACAATTTAAAAAATACAATTGGCGAAATTTAAAACAAGTCTGTGTCAAAGGCGTAGTTTTTCCATTTAAAAAATTTGCTGAATCAGATTCGATTCTGGGGCCTGAAATGAAATCCACAGGCGAAACCATGGGACGTGCTGAAACTTATTCTGAAGCTTTGGTGAAAGCCTTTGTTTCAACGAATTTAGTTTTACCTTTGTCTGGTGAAGTTTTTTTATCACTGCGAGACAAAGACAAAGAGCCACTTCTGCCGTATTTAAATAATTTAAAAACAATGGGCTATACTTTTTCAGCGACGCGCGGAACGGCCGATTATCTAAATGAAAAAGGTTTTCAGTGTTTAAGTCTTAATAAAGTTCACGAAGGTCGTCCGCATTGTGTGGATCGAATCCGTTCGGGACAAGTGCAATTTGTTGTGAATACCACGGCGGGACGACATGCGATCGAAGCTAGTTTTGCAATTCGTAGAGCGTGCATCGATTACAGTATTCCATGTCTGACCGAAAGCGATGCGGCCGAAGCTTTTGTTCTGGCCCTTGAAAAATCAAAGACTGGACGATTCGAAGTGAGTCCGCTAACATTTTAGCAAACAACGTTTGCAGGATGCGGAGCTCGACTATGAAAATATTTTTTTTATCCTTAATTTTAATCTGCTCGTTTGGTTTCGCACAAATCAATGACGAGCCAACGCCAAAATCAATTACAATAGGTTTAATTCCGGGTGGAAACCCTGACGCCGTCAAAAAACAATCTGTCGCATTGGGTGAAAAAATTCAAAAGGCTTTGAATATTCCCGTGCAAATTTTTATTTCCAAAAACTACAGCGGGCTTGTCGAAGCCGTCAAAAATAAAAAAGTAGATTACGCTTTTTTGTCAGCTTTGACATATGTTCAGGCCGAAAATGATGTGCAGTTAAAAGTTTTACTGAAAAAAACATGGAGCGGTCCGTATTATTATTCAGCGATCGTTGCTTTGAAAAAAAGTTCTATTCGGAAAATATCTGATTTTAAAAATAAAAAAATAGCGTTCGTTGATACGGGTTCAACATCGGGTTATTTGTATCCTCAAGTTTACCTGCAAAAAAATAAAATGAATGATCAAACTTTTAAACAAGTTGTCATCTCTGGCAGTCATGCTGCGTCTGTCGAAAAACTTGAATCTGGCGAAGTCGATTTGATCGCCGTTTTTGCCGATGATGAAAAAGGCCTTCATGGAGCATGGAATCGTTTTTCTAAAAATAAATTGCCTAAAAATAAAAAATCTGAATTTAAAGTTCTTTGGATCAGCGAACCGATTCCAAATGATCCGATCGTGGTCAGAACTGAATTTTATAATCAATATCCCAAACTAACTCATGAATTGATGTCAAATTTGATTGATATTCAAAGCGATGATATCAGCGTGAAGTCAATTTCAGAAATTATGGGACAGGGTGCACTGATGCCAGCAACGGCCAGACAATATGATCCTGTTCGTGAAATGAATAAAACATTAAAAATAAAATAAAGAGACAAAAATGGCTGCGTTAAAAGTTTTAAAAATTACAAAATCGTTTCGAGCAGATTTTTATAAAAAACCTGTTCAAGTTCTAAAAGAAATGAGCTTTGAAATCCAAGCAGGACGTTTCGTCGGTTTCATCGGACCCAACGGTGCTGGTAAAACGACAACGATTAAATGTTTGCTCGAATATATTTTTTGTGATTCGGGTTCGATTCAGTTTTTTAATAATCAAAATATTTTAGACTCAAAAAAACGAATTGGTTTTTTACCTGAGCGCCCGTATTTTCAAGAATTTTTATCAGGCCTTGAATTTTTAAAATTGCACTGGAGTCTAGCGGGCCTAGCCAGTGAAAATTTTCAATCGCGAGCTCTTGAAGTTTTAGAACAAGTTAAATTATCACACGCCAAAGATAAAAAATTGCGCGATTATTCAAAGGGAATGCTTCAGCGGATTGGTATCGCGCAAGCACTTTTGGCAAAACCAGATTTTTTAATTTTAGATGAACCCATGTCGGGCCTTGATCCGGATGGTCGAATTTTAATTAAAGATATTTTAAAATCATTAAAAGCCCAAAAAATTACAATGCTCATGAGCAGTCACCTACTTGAGGACGTCGAAGAACTTTGTGATGATTTAATTATCGTTCACAAAGGTGAAACGCTTTACAGTGATAGTATCGTCAAATTTAAAGAAAATTTTAGCACCTTAGAAAGTGCATATCGATCATTTAAAGGTCAGCTTGAAGTGGATTACAACGTATGATGCGATTAATTCTTATAAATACTCAAGAATGGCTCAGGCTTAAATTTTTTCACGTCGTTGTGTTTTTATCTTTTTTTTATATAGGGCTTAGTTACCTACTGGGTTCTCTCAGTTTCGTCGAACATCAGCGATTGATTTTTGATTTCGGTCTGGCCGGTCTTGAAATTTCAACCTTATTAATTGCGGCGTTTATTTCAACACACGCATTGTACCGTGATATTGATCGAAAAACGATTTTAGTTTTATTGGCCCGACCCATTCCACGTTGGCATTTATTGGTGGGGTACTTGGGTAGCCTTGTTTTATTAAATTTAATTTTAACAACGGTTTTGGGTGTCGTTTTGTTTTCTTTCTTAGAAAAAAATGCGTACGCATTAACTTTGCTTGTCAGCATCGTAACTATTTTATTAAAATCGATCGTGATCACCAGTTTTGGTATTTTATGCAGTGTTTTGGCTCGGGCGATGTTTGGTTTTGTGATCACAATAGCCTATTGGATGATGGCGTATTCGATCCCAGATTTACAATACTTTGCAAAAAAATTGGATAACACAGTTTTGATTTATTTAGCTCGTGGTTTAGATTATCTGATTCCCAATTTTTACGCTTTTAACTGGAAGAATTATCATTTCATTCGCGCGGATTTAAATATAAATGATATTTTGTGGTCATGGTCGCATTGCTTTGGTTGGATTTTATTTTTATTATTTTTGTCATCAGTAGCTTTTAGAAAAAAAGAAATTATCTAAACATAAGGATTGCAAGTGTCAGAATTTTTTGAACTGAATGTATTATTTCTATTTTTACTGGGCGCTTGTTTTGGCAGTTTTGCCAACGTTGTGATTTACAGATATCCGTTGGGTGAATCTTTATGGGGTCGCAGTCACTGTCAAAAATGTAAAACATTAATTCCATGGTATCAAAATATTCCATTATTTGCTTATTTTTTTCTGCGTGGAAAATGCAGTCAATGTTCAGAAAAATTTTCTTTACGATATCCGTTCGTTGAATTATTAACGGCCTGTTTATTTGCCGGAGTTTATTTTTATTACGGCAACAGTTTTTTAACGATTGAATACACAATTTTAGTTTTTGGCTTAGTCATCGGCAGTTTCATTGACTGGGATCATATGATTTTGCCCGATGTTTTAACATTGGGCGGTTGTGTTGTTGGTTTGATTGGCGCAGCTATAAATCCCGAACGCAGTTTCTTAGACGCATTTTTAGGTTTTCTTTTTGGCGGTGGAGTTTTATGGCTTGTGGCCTATGTCTATTATGTTTTCACAGGCCGTGAAGGTCTTGGCGGCGGAGACATTAAGTTGCTGGCGTGGTTAGGCGCAATGCTGGGCTGGAGATCGATTCCATTTATTATTCTGGCTTCGTCAATTCTGGGCAGTGTTGTAGGTTTATTAATATCGTATTATAAAAACAAAAATAACAAAGACATGAATATCAAAGACGCGGTTAAAAGTAATATGCAGGCAATGATTCCATTCGGTCCGTTCATCGCAATTGGCGCCGTACTTTATTTACTTGGACTAAAGTCTGTAGGACTTTGGTATATTGATTTGTTCTTTCCGGCGCTATCTCAGTAATTTTCTAAACATTCCAATACTATTTTCAAAAAAAAGTGCAAAATTTTCCTAGACTTATGTGTTCGGATCTTTGACAGGACTCGTCCAAAGCGCAGATAATATTCGCAGGAGACGTGTACCACAACTATGTTTTTTACATCTAAGAAAACGATTGGCCTTGATCTAGGATCAAGCTCGATCAAACTTGCAGAAGTCAGTGTATCTAAGGGAATTGCCACCTTAGAAAATTTTGCATTTGTGCAAACGCCAACGGCTGGTATTTCAAATGGTGATCTGACGGATACATTTCTAATCGGGGAATCTGTAAAGACCTTGCATAAAGAACAAAAGTTTTCCAGAAAAAATGCCTGCATCGGTATGTGGGGCGCATCAGCCATTGTCAAAAAAATCACGATGCCCAAAACAGATTTAAAAACTTTGAAAGAACAAATTAAATACGAAGCGCAACAGTATTTACCCTTTGATATTTCACAAGTCACACTCGAATATCATGTTCTGCCGTTTTCTTCCAGTGCGGATCAGATGGATGTTTTAATTGTTGCTGGTCAAAATGAATCCATCAATAAATACCTCGAAGTTTCTGCTTACGCAGATCTAAGAACATCAATTATTGATGTCAGTTGCTTGGCTTTGGCGAATGTCTTTGAATTTAATTACGGAAAATTTAATGAACCCATTGGACTTTTTAATTTCGGATCAAACTCGACACAATTTGTAGTTATTTTTCAAGGTGAAGTTATTTTTGCACGTGATATTCCAGTGGGTGGGTTTCATTTTACGAATGAAATTTCAAAAAACATGGGAGTGACTCTTGAAGAGGCTGAAGGCTTGAAGTTGGCGCAAAGCACACAGACAGAAGTTCCTGAAAATACTCGCACGTACATGAATATGGCCTTGGATTTTGTGACAGAAGAAATTAGAAACAGTATTGATTTTTATTCAGCATCCAGTGCCGATTTGTATTTGTCTAAAGTTTTCTATACGGGCGGAGCCAGTTTAACAGCGGGTCTGATTGATCATTTGACGGATGTTCTAAAAATAAATTTTGAAATTTTAGATCCGATGATTAAAGTTAAACCTGGTCACAAAAAATTGACTGCGAATTATATCGATCAGATCAGGCCCTTTTTAGCAGTTCCGATAGGTCTTGCGTTACGTGAAGTGGGCGATTCGTGATACGGATAAATCTACTTAAATCATTTGGAGCCAACAGTTCTGAAATTCTTCAACAAATGGACGACCAGAAAAATGTTCAAGTCGTTTTTGTTAAAAAATTTCTAGTGATGATGCTGGGAGTATTAGCGCTATTTGGTTTTGAGCAATACATGATCCCAAAATTGACCGCAGAGCGTAATGTTCTTCAAACTGAATTTACAGAACTATCAACATTTAATCAAAAAAAAGAAGCTTTAAAAATAGAAATTGAAAAATACGAAAAAGACAGAATTCGATTAAATAGACAAACTGATTTTTTACAAAAAATACAGAACGAGCGAATTTTGTCAGTGACATTTTTAAAAAAGATCAAAGAACTTATACCGTCGAATGTTTGGTTAACCAGTCTTAAAGTAGATGACTTGCAAATTGAAATTAAAGGCGAAGCTGATTCTGAAAAAGAGATCAACGATTTTAATATTAAGCTGGCCTCGGTGAACTTTTTAAAGGATGTGATCGTTTTGTCGATTGATTTAAAGCCGCCAACTCCAACGATACAAATTCCAATTAAGCTATTTGCTATGAAAGCACAGTTTTCAGATTCTGCAGAGCTGTCGAAGGTTACCGAGGTGAAGCAGTGAACCAATCAGTCATTAATAAATTTATGACTTTAGTTGCCGACTTTTCAACAGGTCGGCTAGCCTTATTCGGCGCATTGCTTGCAGGCATATATTACGCAACTTTATTTAATGATGGCCACTCAATACGTCAAGCAGCCGATACTTTGAAGACGCAAATCGAAGAAGAAAAAATTAAAAAAGTAGATACGACGCGAATACTTCAAAAAGAAGAACAAATGCGCGCTGACGTAACGATGCTCGTAAAAAAATACGAAGACGTAAAATCTAAGATCCCTATCGAATTTTTAGAATCGGAACTTCGTGTTCTTGTAGACAAATTTGTGACTCAATATGAGCTAAAAACAACAAAAAATCTACGATCAACAAAGACTAAAGATTTCGGTTCGTCACAAGATTCTAAATTGGTTGATCAGGTCGTCCTTGAATACACGCTCGTCGGATCGTATTTTAATCTTGAAAAATTTATTCAACAGATTTCAAACTTGGATAAATTAATCAAACTTGAAAGTTTTCAAATTAATGCCGAAGGCAAACCTACAAGTTCAGGTCTCAGTCGCGAAATTACATTAACGACGACGATTATCGGATTTAAACAATCATCAGTGGCTTTGAACGAAAACAAACCGGAAGTTAAAAAATAATGACAATATTAAGCCATTCATTATTTTTTTTAATAACGGTTCTGATGCTTGCTACACAAAGTATTGCGCAGACACCATTGCCACAGCCAACGCAAATACAGTCGCCCCAGCCAACACAAACACCATTGCCGCAGCCTTCGCAAGCTGCTGCCGTTGCAAACGATCAAAGACTCGGTGAACGTGATCCATTTTTGCCACCTAAATATATTCGTGATATGGAGCTCACAAAACCCGAAGATATTATCGATAAAAAAATGGAAGCGATTCGTCGCTGGCCACTGTCAGAATATAAATTAAAAGGCATTATATGGGATGTTAAAAATCCAAAAGCAATGATCGTTGACAAAGTGAACACGCTTCATCTTGTTAAGAAAAATTATCGAATCGGTAATCGTGAAGGTGTTATTTCTGAAATTGGTGACAGCGAAATTGTTGTTGTGCAAAAAGGCATTCCAACAGTGATTCAAATTGATAAAGCACCTGTTACTGAATCAGTATTTTCTGCGCCAGCATCAAACGATCTAACCAAAAACATAAATGATTTAAAAAATCAAACACAACAACTTTTGCAAATAAATTCAAATCTCCAACAAGCTCCCGAGATTAAGAAATGAAAACAAATCCTAACGGAGGCCGTATGTTCCTAAAAATTCTGCAAATTACAATCTGCGCGATCTTGATTTCAACACTATCTTGTTCGACTAAGAAAAAAGTTATCACTGATGACTTTGCCACAGATGCCACTGCGACATCATCAGAGTCTGGCTTTTCTGACGAGGACCTAACTCTGGACGACAAACCTGCAATATCTGTCAAAGATGCAACGCCAGATAATTCAGATGAGTTAAATCTAGAAAATGAACTGCAAGCAGTCACAAATGATAAATCAAATGACAAAAAACCAGTTGTCGCAGAAGCTCCTTCTCCTGTTGCTGAAACCCCATCTCCGCCAATTGCTGTTGAAAAACCAGTCGTCGCTGAAGTAGCGCCATCTCCGGTAGCTCAGCCTATTGCGCCAACACAGCCGCCTGTTGCACAGAAAAAATTGGCTGCAATCAATGATGTCGCCTTTAAATCCAACGACAGCGGCGGAGCTTTAATGATTCACGCCAATCAACCACTTGAATATACAACGCGCTTAAATTCACAAACAAATCAAATTGTGATCGAGGTACAAAATGTTGTTGTTCCTGCTAAATTTAAACGACCGTTGAATACCAAAGACATGTCGTCGTCGATCGGTCATGTCGATGTTTATCAACAAGCCAAATCAAATATTGCACGTTTTGTTATTCA
>CANBND010000090.1 GCA_947370945.1 Pseudobdellovibrionaceae bacterium
GTACAAAAACTATTACAGCCGTCTTGAATTTTTAAAAAGCTGCGTGTGTGACTTTGCTCAAGGCCACCACCCATTTCAAGGTCTTCTTTTTTGAAGATATTGGATTTAAAAGTTTTCTGCGTCAGCTCGCCTTTAAAATATTTATTTAATAAATCTGGTAAAATGCCTTTATGAGAATTTGCGACAATTAAATCTGCACCAGGTAAATTTTCAAAAGCACCTGTATCGACCTGGGCAGAACACCCTGTCACAACAATTGTTGAAAATGGTTGTAATGATTTAATTTTTCGAATTGTACGAACAGCTTCTTTAGTCGCTTCGGCTGTGACTGCACAGGTATTTAACACATGAATTTCAGCTTTGTTTTTTTCAACATGATTTAACAATGTAAACCCATTTGTTGTCATATTTTTCTGTATCAAACCTGAATCATAAGTATTTACTTTGCAACCGAACGTATGCACTACATATTTTTTAGTTTCAAGATGTTGAGGTTTTTGCGCCTGATTTAGGTTTTGATCCATCCGCCACCCAATAAAATATTTTGATTTCTGTAAAACACTGCCGCTTGCCCCGGCGTGATCGCACGTTGAGGTTCTTGAAATTTTAATTTAAAACCTGTTTCAGTTTTTGAAACACGAGCCAATGAACCTTTATGTTGATAGCGAATTTTCACATTTAATGTTTCACCATCTGAAATTTCGCTCAGCAGATGTGGCTCTATGACATCCACTTCGTCAAAAAACAAATGTTTCTCGTCGCCAACCCAAACTGTATTATCTATAGAGTCTATTTTTATCACAAAAAGTTTTTCATGATGAGTCATACCCAGGCCTTTACCTTGGCCGATTGTATACAAATGAATTCCTTCATGAGTGCTCATGACTTCTCCGGATGGAAATCTTTTAAGAAGACCTTTTTTTGTATCTAAGATATTTTTTGAAACGTTATTTTTAATGAACTGATCATATCCAGCGTTACCCACAAAGCAGATTCCCGTTGAATCTTTTTTCTTGGCTACGACCAGATTTTTTTCTTCGGCGATAAGCCTTAGGTCTGGCTTTTTCAAATGCCCGATCGGAAATAATAATTTTGAAACAATATTTGGATCAATCGTAAATAAAAAATAAGTTTGATCTTTCCAGTCATCAGTTGAAGTCACGATGTGTGACTTTCCGGTATCATCTTTGTGAATCTGCGCGTAGTGACCGGTGGCTAAATAATCACAGCCCAGTTCTTTCATTTTTTGAATCAGGTGATCAAATTTTAAATATGTATTGCAATTCACACAAGGTAAAGGCGTCTGTCCGTTCAAGTAGGCATTAATAAATGGATCGATCACAGAGGCTTTAAATTTTGCTTCGCAGTTTAAGACATAGAATGGGATATTTAATTTATCTGCAACACTTCTGGCATCATCAACATCAAGACTTGAACAACATGTTCCATTGCCTTCAGTGATATCACAATTTGAATAATCCCAAACTTGCATCGTTGCACCGATGACTTCGTAACCTTGATCCACCAACAACGCGGCTGCGACCGAGCTGTCAACTCCACCGCTCATGGCGACCAGAACTTTTCCTTTGGATTTTTTAATCGTGTTAACTGTTGGATTAGACATAGTTTTGCTTACCATTTTCTTTACTACTCGTATCGATAGATCTGATACGTTCAACAATTTCAATAAGCGCAGAAATAAATTTTTGAATTTCTATTTCTGTAGTTCCCCAACCCAAACCGATACGTAATGAATTTTGCGCTTCATTTCGAGTCAGACCCATCGCCAATAATACAGGGCTTGGCTCTGGACTTCCGCTGCTACAGGCTGCACCCGTGCTGACGGAGAATCCTGCGATATCAAGACTCATTAACATGGTTTCTCCATCGACGTCCGTGATCACCAAACTTGATGTATTCGATAACCTTTCAGATTCTACGGCTGTGATCGAAACATTATTTATTTTTTTTAAAATTTCTGATTCCATATTATCTCTCAGCGTTTGCATCTGTGAAATTTTTTGGTTTAGATATTTCAGTTCTTGCAACATCACTTGAATCGAAGCAATTCCTAAAACATTTTCAGTACCACCACGTCGACTGCGCTCCTGCCCACCACCGTGAATTAAATTTGCGTACGGCGCATTTTTTTTGGCGAATAAAATTCCACAGCCTTTGAGAGCATAAAATTTGTGACCTGAAAATGTGGCGTAATCTAAATTTAAAGCCGCTAAATCAATTTCATATTTTCCTAATGCCTGCACACAATCTGAATGCATCAGTATATTATTATTTACACCATTTTTTTTAGCAATGTCAGATATTTGCTGAATCGGAAAAACTGTTCCAGTTTCGTTATTTGCAAACATACAGCTGATCAATGCCGTTTTTGAATTTATTTTATTTTTAATAAATTCAAGATCAATTTGTCCTGATTTTAAAACCGGTATCAAATGAATCACTGCTCCCAGAGTTTGCAGATAACTTGCGGTTTTTAGAACACTGGGGTGTTCGATTTGTGAAATGATATATTCATTTTTTTCTAAACCAAATTTTTCCCAAACAGATTTTAAAACTGTGTTGTTGCCCTCAGAGGCTCCTGAATTAAAAATTATTTCAAGCGAAGAGCACTTAAAAATTTCTGCAAACTGTTTTCTGGTTTCGCGCAAAATATTTTTTGGCCCACGTGATGACAAATGAATTGATGATGGATTACCCCATTCAGAAATCATCTGAGGTAAGTGATCAAGCACAGTTTTTGATGGCGCCGTTGTCGCATTATGATCTAAATAAATGCGAGTTTGCGCAGAATTTTCAAATTGAAGCATGGGTCAGGTTATACTCGAAATTCAAAAAAATGAGAAGTTTTAACAGTTTAGCTCTTAATTTTAATGGTTTTAGACGTAAAATTTATACAATTTTAAGACTGGACTCAAGTCATAAGCCAGTTTATCCGAAAAGTGAGCCATTGAGGTACCCATTTGAGCAAAAGTTTTGATCCCATTGGCTGGGAAGACATTTTTACAGAAGAAGCGCTACTTGTTGAAGAACTTGTTGCTTCGGGCGATTTTGCGTTTCTAAATCAGTCAAAAATTCGCATTGCCTTAGAAAATAAAATCTTATCTTGGGAAAAATACTCGACATGGATTCAAAAAAATAATGAATATTTAGCAATCAACACTGATTTAAATGATTTGCAAATTAAAAAACTGCAGCAAAAATATGAAGAAAACAAAAAAACTTTCTCGCATTACGGAATCTGGTCAAATGATTTAATAGCCGTTGAAATGTGGGACGAGCAGTTGATTATTTTGGGTCTGATACCCACTGAAAAATTATTATCAATTTCAAATGCAATTTTTGTATTATGCCCAGCTGAAATTTTGAATCAGATTGTTCAACTTGAACAAAGTCATCACGAAATTATTACTGACCCTGAAACAAATTCTGAAAAATCGTCATTAACAAAAACCTCAAATATTTTAGAATTTGATCCATTAATTACAAAGCCCACAGAATTAAACTTTTCAAGTATAACTGCTGATTTGCAAAAAAACGAAACAACACAGACTGCTTTTTCAATTTGGAATTTAGTCGACAAAAATCATTTAGACAATACAGATATCGCCAGAAAACATTTCGATGCTTTTGTTGTGCTAAAAATAATTGATGACCAGACAGAAATTTATAAAATGGATGATGATTTGGCCAAAGAAGAAATTAACCAAGGACTCTTTATTTATAATTTAAAAATGGATAACCCATTTTCAAAAGTTCTAAAAAATCAAACAACGCAGTCTGTAAATTTATCTGAATTAGGCTTAGTGATCTTAGATTTTAAATATGCTTCGATTACACCACTGAAATTAGGTAACGAAATTTTAGGGTTTTATGTCGGTTTTAAAATTAGTGAAACGTCGATGGATGACGAAAATACTTTGGAAGACATCTCGTTCAAAAATGCAGCTTAATTTATAAATTTAATTTCAATTGATCGCGTAGACTCTGTTTTTTTTTCAATATCAATATTTATAATTTTAAAATTCATCGGCCAATTTTCAATATTTATTTTGTTTGACCATTCAATAAAAAAAATATTATTTGTGTTTTCAAACTCGTCCCAGATTCCGCTTGTTTCAATTTCATCCGCTGTTTCTAATCTGTGCAAATCAAAATGATGAATTGTTACATTCTGCATAGAATATGTCTGGTGAATAGCGTAGGTCGGCGAACTGACATCAGTGATATTCAATTTCAAAAGCAGCGTTGATATTAATGTTGTTTTACCCGCAGCCATTTCACCATTTAATAAAAAAATTGTGTTACTTTTGACAAATGGCAGCAACTGATCAGCAACACCACTTAATTCAACAACATCAGTGATTTCTATTTTTTTAATCATTCAAACTGCGAAACATTTTTTGTACAGAAGTCTTTAGCCCATCTGTTAAGGCATAACAGATCAACGAGTGTCCGATATTGGCTTCTTGTAAATACACGAGTTTGGAAACTAATTTTGCGTGTTCGTAATCCAAACCATGCCCCGCATGAACAGACATTTCTAAATCGTTGGCTACAACTGAAGCGTTATTTAATCTTTGCCATTCAGTTTTCTTTTTGATTCCGCTTAACAACACCCAACGCCCCGTGTGAAACTCGACAGCATCAGCGCCCACTTCGCGTGATGCCATCACTTGATCAATCGATGGTTCGATGAACAAACTGACTTTAATTTTTTTTTCTTTTAATAGCTGAATCATGGGTTTCAATTTTTCAACCATTTTAACGACATCAAGTCCACCTTCAGTGGTCAATTCTTCACGTTTTTCAGGTACAAAACAGACCCAATCAGGTCGCTGCTTTAACGCAATTTTTAGCATTTCTGTAGTAACAGCCATTTCAAGATTTATTTTTAAAATTCTTTTTTGTAAAATGTTTTTAACATCCGAGTCTTGAATGTGTCTGCGGTCTTCGCGCAAATGAATAGTAATTTGTTGAGCTCCACCGGCTTTTGCCAGTTTACACATTTCAATCAGATCCGGATATTTTGTAGTCCCCGCACGAACTTGCCTGAGTGTCGCTGCATGGTCTATGTTTACACCCAATCTAATAAGCTTTTTCTGAATATTTTTTTTAAACTTCGATTTTTTTTTCATGACAATTCTTTTTCTAAAAAGCTTGCGATGTCTTCGGCAATTTGAGTAATTTCATTCTTATTTGTACCCTCAACCAAAACTCGGATCAATGGCTCTGTTCCTGAAAAACGGATAAATAATCGGCCATCGTTACCCAGTTGTTTTTCTTTTTTTGAAATCAAATCTTTGTAGCCAGCAATCTCTGAAAGCTCCACGCGATGGCGCACACGACAGTTAATTAAGACTTGTGGCATTTCTTGAAAAATATTCGACAGCTCGCTCATTTTTTTTCCCGTTTCACGCATAACTGCCAATACGCTAAGCCCGGCCACTGTACCATCACCTGTCGTTGAATGATCTAAAAAAATAATATGGCCTGATTGTTCGCCACCTAAATTGTAATTATTTTTTCGCATTTCTTCGACAACATATTTATCACCGACATTTGTTTTGATGACTTTAATGCCTTCTTCTTTCATTTTTTTTTCTAATCCAAAGTTGCTCATCTGAGTCACAACCAATGTATTATTTTTTAATTGGTTTTTATTTTTCATGTGAATTGCGCAAATCGCTAAAATATGATCGCCATTTAAAATTTTTCCGTTTTCATCGACCATGATAATTCGATCTGCGTCACCATCCAGACCAATGCCCACATCAGCACGATACTGAACAACAGCTTGTGCAATATTCGCTGGGTGCAGAGCTCCTGATTTGTCATTAATATTTATACCGTTGGGCTGGCTTCCTAATAAAATAACTTCAGCCCCGAGTTCTTCAAAAATTGCAGGAGCCACCTTGTAAGCCGCACCGTGTGCCGTATCCAAAACAATGCGCATACCATCCAATGAATTCTCTAAGGGAAAAACAGATTTTGCATGCACGATATAGCGACCTTGAGCATCTTCGATACGTTTTGTTCGACCAATTTCTTTTGAAGGTGGTAATAATTTTAACAAATCATCTTGAGCCACCAGCGCTTCGATTTCTTTTTCTAAAGTGTCATCCAATTTAAAACCTGAAGGACCAAAAATTTTAATTCCGTTATCTTGGTACGCATTGTGTGAAGCGGAAATCACAATCCCTGCCGCAGCTCGCATTGTTCGAGTCAAATAACCTATTCCCGGAGTCGGCAGTGGGCCCACCAACTGAACGTAAATACCCATCGAATTCAGCCCTGACGACAAGGCTTGTTCAATCATATATCCCGAAAGTCTTGTGTCTTTGCCGATGACAACTTTGTTTGCTGACGAAGATGATGCAATTTTTTTTGTTCGAATTAAATATCCAATCGCTTGACCAATTTTTACGACAACATCTGGAACCATCGGAAACTGATTTGATGTTCCACGAATACCATCTGTTCCAAATAACTTTGTATTTTTATTTGTATTTTTTTGTATTGGGCTTTGGCTCATACTGATCTGTCCTTATTTATTTTTTGTCAGAAATTTCAACTTTGATCGAATTCGGTTTAATACTGAGAACTCTTAGACCTTGAGGTAAATCGATCATGCCTTGGTAAATATCATATTCAAAAATTCCGTTTTTACTTTCAGTCGCATCAATTGTTAAATTAAGACTGCGTTCTTTGTATTTTTTCATCAAAGGCTGTGCTCCCGAAATTTTGACTTTAACACGATCCACAGATTGGCTTGTTACCGTATAGCCATTTGAAGTTAAAAATAAGACTTCAATTTCCTTTGTCGTCACAAAATCACGACGTCCTAAAATAGATACCCATAAAATGAGTGCTACAAATAATGCCACCAGCTTATAAGAAATATTTTCTGTAAAAAAATATTTTATGCGATCAGAGTTTTTAATGATTTTATTTTTCATGATTCATACACCGGTTTGTATTTTAATCCGAAAGCTTCATACAGCTCTTTTCGAACGTCTGATAATTCCGCATTCGGATACATATGCCCACCTGAAACAATACTGATAGATTTAGTTTCTTCGGACACAACAAAAACAATAGCATCGGTTTCTTCGGTTAATCCAATCGCTGCACGGTGACGAGTTCCTAAATTTTTATCCAGTGCCGGATTTTTACTGAGTGGCAAAAAACATCCGGCATACGCAATTTTACCAGCGCGAATTAAAATGGCACCGTCATGCATTGGCGTTTGCGTGTGAAAAATAGATTCGATCAATTCGGCAGAAATTCGAGAATCCATTTCAGTACCTAATTCAATATGGTAATCCACCAAGATATCTTTTTCGATAACAATCAGGGCGCCGTAACCTTTTTGGGCAGAGGTAATTATACCTTTGGCAATTTCTTCGACCAAATGAGTTTCCATCGCAACTGAAACATCTGAAAATAAAGGATGACTGCCGATATGTGCTAATGCACGCCTGATTTCACCCTGAAATAAAACAACCACAATCACAAATAAATTTGAAAAGAATTTCTCTAGAATCCAATTTAAAGTGTACAGTTCAAACCAAATACTTACGATGTAAGTGATTGCTAAAATTCCAAGACCCGACAGCATTTGCACAGTGCCAGATCGTTTAATCAAAATCAGCACACGATAAACAATCAACCATACTAAAATAATATCTACCAAATCTTGAAATCTTAGATTTGATAGAATAAAAAATAAATTTTCAGTAAATGTCGCGAAAAAATTCATGCCGCAATAAATACTTTACGAAACAGTCGATGGTTTACGAGTTGGCAAAATACTTTCAGTTTCAGCCGTAGCTGTTACAGGCTGATTCAGTCCAGAACTTCCGTCATTTTTTTTATTTTGACGAACTTTCGCAATTTCACTGATCTCTGCACCATTGACTAACATTTCAACTTCAGCGCCGTCGATCGTTTCAAATTCAATCAATGCCGCAGTTAATCTTTCAAGAGCATCTCTGTTCGTCGTTAAAATTTCTTTCGCCAATGCGTACCCATCATCAATAAATTTTGTCACTTCGGTATCAATTTGCAAAGCCTTAGCATCTGAATAATTTTTACTTTTTTGACCGTAATTCATTCCTAAAAATACAGGGCCTTCTGATTTTTCAAAAGCTTGAGGACCCATTTGGCTCATACCCCACTCAGTCACCATACTGCGCGCAAGACTGGTTGCTCGTTCGATATCGTTCCCAGCACCGGTTGTGTAATCGTTGTAAATAATTTCTTCAGCAGCTCGGCCTCCGAATAAAAATGCCAACATGTTGTGTGCCTTACTTTTTGATAAGTTCAACATTTCTTTTTCAGGTAAAGTTTGAGTCAATCCCAAAGCCATTCCACGAGGAATTATCGTCACCTTGTGAATCGGATCAATGCCTGCCAATTTTTTACCAACTAAAGTATGACCGGCTTCATGATAAGCCGTGATTTTTTTATCTTCATCACTGATAACCATTGATTTTCTTTCACTACCCATGATGACTTTGTCTTTGGCTTTTTCAAAATCTTCGTTCGTTAAAAACTTTTTATCAAACCTGGCAGCATTCAATGCAGCTTCGTTGACTAAATTTTCTAAATCTGCGCCTGAAAAACCCGGAGTTCCGCGTGCAATTTTATGAACATCAACATCTGGACCCAATGGAGTTTTCTTCATGTGCACTGCTAAAATTTGTTCGCGACCAAAAAGATCGGGTTTACCAACAACAACTCGGCGATCAAAACGACCTGGACGAAGCAAGGCTGGATCTAAAACATCGGGCCTGTTTGTGGCGGCAATTAAAATTACACCTTCAGTAGATTCAAAGCCATCCATCTCGACAAGTAACTGATTCAATGTTTGTTCGCGTTCATCGTGACCACCGCCCATGCCGGCACCACGGTGACGTCCGACCGCATCGATTTCATCAATAAATATAATACATGGAGCTTGTTTTTTACCTTGCTCAAAAAGATCACGAACGCGACTGGCGCCCACACCGACAAACATCTCGACAAAATCTGAACCAGAGATTGTAAAGAATGGAACTCCAGCTTCACCAGCAACAGATCGTGCTAATAAAGTTTTACCTGTTCCCGGAGGACCAACAAGTAAAACTCCTTTAGGAATTCGTCCGCCCAGTTTTGTATATTTTTTTGGATCTTTTAAAAAATGAACGATCTCTTGCAAATCATCTTTGGCTTCGTCAACACCAGCCACGTCTTTGAAACTGATCTTATGTTTGTTTTCAACAAGCTTCGCTTTTGATTTTCCAAATGACATGGCTTTTCCGCCACCCGCTTGGATTTGCTTCATAATAAAAATAAACATTCCAACAATTAATAATAGCGGCAACCAGCTTGTCAAAAAAGAGACCAAGAAATTATCTGATTCGCTCGGTTTGTAATTTGGAATAATTTTAAATTTACCAACTTCGTCGTGGGCTTTATCAACGTTCGCATCGATTGTAAATTGCTTACCCTCGTATTTAGCTTGAGCTGAGGCAATGACTTCACCAGAAATTTTATTCATTTGTTTATCAAAAAACAATTTTGATGTATCAAGTTCGCCAAGCTCTGCAGCCTTTAAAAATTTTTCGTAACCAAAATTTTTAATCGTATCTTTTTGTTTCATCTCATAGGCTTGCACGAAAAATATCGACAAGATGATGATACCAAACCAGAGAAGAATTGTTTTTTGATTCATTTTCATAAAATCCTTGTGGCTCAAAGCCTTTTAATTTAACTCTAAAAATTTACTGTAATTTAATCCTTAAATCGTAACACGATTTGCTGTGCGTTAAGAACCCAATTTACACCCAATATGTTAAATATGTGTTCTTTTTGATTTTTGTCGAGGCGTTTATTAATTTCTTCTAAATGCCCCGTCGTAAATTGAACTTTTTTAAAATAACCAAGACTGATCGATAATGCTCTGAGCTGGTCTTTTGTAGAGAGGTTAAAAAACCACAGCCGTTGAATCTGAACAGTATCTGAATGATACAAAATTTGGGATTCAAAATGATCCTCTGTAGTCAAAATTCGATCCAAAGATTTCGCTAGATTTTCAACCCCACCATTATGTTTTTCATTTAACGCCGGAAGCCATTGATTTCGAATCCAATTTCTGAGGTAGTCGCTCTCTAAATTTGTCGGATCATCAACCCAATTTATTTTTTTTAAAATCGCATATTTTGAAATTTCTTTCTTTGAAAAATCTAAAAATGGCCGAAAAGTTTTATAATCATATTCTGAAAAAGCTCTGAGGCCTTCAACACCAGAACCGCGAATTAATTTAATCAATCGGGTCTCTAGCAAATCATCCAGATGATGGCCTGAAACAAAAATAGAATTTACATTTGTATGCATATTAAAAAAATCAATTCGGGCCGTACGAAACTCAGCCTCAGATTTTAATGTCATTAATGATTTTTGAAATTCGAAATCAATTGAGTGTGCTGAACAAACTGTCTGAACTAATAACTGCGCCTGATCGCGATAGGTTTTATTCTCGATATCACCATGATGAAAATGTAAAACTTTGATTCGATCCTTCAAACCCAAAGTCGAAAAAACCTCGATCAACGCCATCGAATCTAAACCGCCAGAAACGGTCAGTAGAAATTTT
>CANBND010000091.1 GCA_947370945.1 Pseudobdellovibrionaceae bacterium
ATCACTGATGCCGCGTGGAAAAAAATGTTGGATGAAAATCCGCCATTGCCACAAACTTTGTCAGATCGTCAGCGTTCATATGTTTTAAAATTAGGAGCCGTAAAGGGCCGAGATATTATTCCGATTCAAGATCTGACTTTATATCGCGAGCTGATGAAATTAGAATTAATTGTCGATAAAGGCAGAAGGTTAGCCTTGAGTTCTTTAGGCAAAGAGGTTTATAAGCATCTTCTATAATTGTGAACAAGGTTCACAGGATGTGAAACTCGACTATGCCTGCTTCGCTATTTAAAATCGTTATCGTTGAACCTGAAATTCCACAAAATACCGGAAATATCGGCCGCACGTGCGTAGGCGCAAATTGCGAATTGCATCTTGTCGGCCCGATGAGTTTTGAAATTAACGACACACAATTAAAACGTGCGGGCCTTGATTATTGGCAGCACCTGAAATGGTTTTATTATCCAACGTACCAAGATTGGTTCAACACGGTTCAAAATCCTGAACGTGTTTTTTATTTCGAAACAAAAATTGCAAAATCATATTTCGACGTGCAATTCCAACGCGGCGACTGGCTTGTGTTTGGCAAAGAAACCAAAGGCCTTGATCCAGACATTATTCAAAAAAATATCGACCGCGCAATTATGATTCCGCAAACGGGACCCGTTCGCAGTTTAAATTTAGCAACGGCTGTTGCGATTGGTATTTATGAAGGGTTCAGGCAAGTTCAGTTGATCGAAAAATAACTTGCTTAGTCATCAAACACTTTCTTTAGTCCTTACAAATTCAAAACAAAAACTGTCTTTTTAAATTTCTCAGATCAAACACAAATCATTTTCACGCAAAAAAATCTTGGCCGTGATTTTGTAATTAGAATTCTTCAAATGTTTTAAAAAACAAAATCCAGATTTAAAAATGAATCTGTATTTTTAAAACCAAGAGGGGGACTCTATATGAAAAGAACGATATCTCAAACGGCTGCAATTCTTGCGGCAACAACATTCGCAGCGCAAATCAGTTTTGCGGATCTGGCTGGATCATTAAAAGGTTCAAGCGGGCAAGTCGCGGACGCATCACAAGCAACATTAAATATAGTTGCTGGCGTAGTTACAATAACAAGTGAAAGTACAATGGTGATTTCAGAAAAATCATCTGAAGCGATGGCATCAGCTGCAAATGGTGTTTCTGATATTTCACAAAAAGCTTTTGCATCTGCAAAAGGTATTGTTGTGAAAGGTTTTGCGATCAGCAAAAACACATCAACAATGGTTTTAGATTTTTCTAAAGCTCATCCTTTATTGTCTGCTGGTTCTGCAGTTTTAGTTTCAGCAGTGACTGCGGGCGGCGGATTAATTCCGGCATCAATGACTCAAGCCGGAGACGCTTTGGTTGTCAGTGTGAAAACAACGTCGAATGCAGCATCAACAGTCTTAGATGCTTCAGGTAAAGTTGTTGTTGGAACTGTGAAATGGGCTTCGAATACTTCAGCAGCTGCAGGAAAATTTTTAATGAATTCTGCGGGTGAATTATTAGATGCTTCAGGCAAAGTTGTTGGTTGGGTTGTTGATGCATCAGGTGATGTATTAAAACTTGCGGTCAATGCATCTGGAAAATTAACGACGGTCATCGGAGACGGATCAGAAGTTATTATTACAGGTTCAGCTGACGCATTAAAATCAACAGCAGCAGCGATATCAACTGTCGCAAATGCAACAGGTGGATTAGTTTCAGATGCGTTCGAAGCATCAATGAAAGTTTCAAAATTGGGCTCACTGGTTGTTGTGACTGTTTCTGAAAAAGCAACAGGATCAATCACAGGTTCAATTCGATTCACAAGTCAGATGATTTCAAATTTATTTGATTCAATGGCTTCAAAACAAAGTCAGCATTAATAAAATACCTGCATATGCAGGGAAAATAATTTAAAGAGAGCGAAAAAATCGCTCTCTTTTTTTACAAGGGGAAAATATGAAAACACTTTTGATTTCAATTTTAATTTTAACGGCACATTTAAAAGCGACGGCGCAAAATTTCGAAACTGAACAGCTTTCGGCAATGACTGAATCTGCAGATTCAAAAACTCCAGGGCTTTGTTACAAGCAAACTCCAAAATGCAATTACCGACAATTGACTCAAGCTGAAGTCGATACGGCAACGGCGATGTCAGATGAAGTTGCTTATCAGCTAAAGCAAATTGATCAACTCGAGCGCGCACAAAATCGTGAATTTAAAATTGCAATCATCGGCAGATCAGGAACTGACCTGACAAAATTTCAAGTTCTGAAAGATACAAATTCGCAAAATCAATTGTTAAATATGGATCAAATGTTTGCGCAAATAAAAAGTGAAAGCGCACAAATGAGTTACTCATCCGAAGGTGGGTCATCAGGACAAATCAATTACCAAGTTGTCAGATCGTATTTTGATAAAGACAGAAAAATGGATTTTTCACATGTGGCTATTGCTATGAAAAATCATCCAAAATCGGATCATAATTTTCACTGGGAAGTGATGCATTTATTATGGACGTGCGACAAAGATCCAGCGCGAAATGTGAATGAAGGCGATCGTTCATACATTTGGGAAGAAGGCCTTGGTGCAGTTTTTTCTGACGACATGAAAAGATATCGCGCACAAATTATGGTGCCGAAACAAAATTTGCAAAATCGAATTGAAAGTATTTTATTAAAAGAAAAAATTGGAGCAAATTGGCACAACAAAAAATATAATGCTGCGGCGTTGGCCGATGATTTAGATCAGCAAAATTCAAATCAATGGGTTCTTGAAGTTTTAGCAGCAGCGATGCGTCCTGAAGGCGAAATCACTGATCGTTCGGGGGCTCAGCAAGTGTTAGCAAAAACTCAATTTTTACCAACCAAAGTAACACCAACAGGTTTGTACAGTTTGATGACTTTGCCATTCGTTGGAAATTTATTACCCGGAACAGTTTGTATGAAACGCCAAAAATATTTTAGCCAAGGTTTCGGCGAAATTATTTCGGTTTTATCCATCGAAGAATACATGAAGCGCAATCAGTTGTTACAATACGAGCCGTTCATTGTTGAATTAAGCGATGATTTTAATTTCGTAAAACAGGAACGTGACGCCAAAAAGAAGCCTTAGTTTTTTGACTTTGCATTTTAGAAGGCTTTTAATAATTTTATCGAGAAAAATTTTAATTGGCGCAAGTGTAAACAGTTAGGCCGATTTCTTGATTCATCGTATTCAGGCTGTAATAGTAGCTCGTGAAAATTCGAACCCAGTTTTTATCGGCAACGTCCAAAGGCGCAAGATTAATGTAAACTTTCTCCCCGTCAAAAACTGAGATAGATTCTGCTTTCCAAAGTGTTCCGTTGGCTAAGCAATTGTTCGAGTAGTCAATTTTAAGCCAGCTCGTTAAGCCGCCATGATCAACATTATGCAAAGTTGCGCATCTTTCCGAGCCTTTTTGAAAAGTGAAAAGTCTTTGTTGTTGGTTAAGTTGGCTGACATCAAGTTTGGTTGTATCAGTTTTAAATGTTTGACCGGCAGGGCAAAGATTTCGACTTGCAATGCTCAGTTGTTGTAGATCAACGGGGGCAGCGGTGCCGACATCTGTATTTAGATTTTTATTACATGCATTGATTAGCAGCACTGATGTTATTAAGGTAAGTATTTTTACAAATTTCATAAAATCCTCTCGGTCGTTTTAAAAAGGTTAGGTTTTATCCAGACTAAAGGCAAGGTGAATTAAAAGCGAAAACCAACGCCCCACCTCTGCCTAGCTGTGTCTTTGACCAAAAAGCACAAACGATCTAACCTAATTCACTATGGTACAAAAAATATTTTCAAAAATTTTCGGAACAAGTCATCAACGTGAAATGAAAAAGATTCAGCCGATCGTTGATCAAATTAATAATTTTGAACCGGCGATTCAAAAATTGTCAGATGAAGAATTAAAAAATAAAACTCCTGAATTTCAAGCGCGCTTGAAAAAAGGTGAAACAGTTTTTGATATTTTGCCAGAGGCCTTTGCGGTCTGTCGTGAAGCTTCGAAGCGTGCTTTGGGTATGCGTCATTATGATGTGCAAATGATCGGTGGAATAGTTTTAAATCGCGGATCAATTTCTGAAATGCGAACGGGTGAAGGTAAAACACTTGTTGCAACATTGCCTGTTTATTTAAATGCCCTCACTGGCCGTGGTGTTCATGTGGTTTCTGTGAATGATTATCTGGTTTCGCGTGATGCGGAATGGATGGGTCGTTTATACACTTGGTTGGGTTTAACTGTCGGAATTATTGTTCACGGTTTATCAGACGACCAACGTCGCGCGGCTTACAATTGTGATATTACATACGCGACAAATAACGAATTAGGTTTTGATTATTTGCGCGACAATATGAAATTTGATTTGGCCGAATATGTTCAGCGTGATCCGTATTTTTCAATCGTCGATGAATGCGATTCAATTTTAATTGATGAGGCGCGTACGCCATTAATTATTTCAGGGCCTGCAGAGGCTTCGACTGATAAATATGTGACGGTTGATCAAATTGTTCCGTTTTTAAAAAATGAAATTCATTTTAAAATCGAAGAAAAATCAAAATCAGCAACATTGACTGACGAAGGTAATACCGAAGTCGAAAAATTATTAAAATTAGATAATTTATACGACACAGAAAATATTGAAATTTTACATCACGTCAATCAAGCCGTTCGCGCTCATCACTTGTACAGACTTGATGTTGAATACATGATCAAAGACGGTGAAATTGTCATCGTCGATGAATTCACAGGTCGTTTGATGCCAGGGCGCAGATGGAGTGACGGGCTTCATCAAGCGATTGAGGCTAAAGAAAAAGTTGAAGTTAAAAATGAAAACCAAACATTAGCTTCAGTGACTTTTCAAAATTATTTCAGAATGTATGAAAAGCTTGCGGGTATGACCGGAACAGCTGATACCGAAGCTGTCGAGTTTAAAAAAATCTATAATTTAGATGTCCATGTGATTCCAACGAATAAACCGATTCGCAGAAATGATATCGAAGACATTGTTTTTAAAACTGAAACAGCAAAATACAAAGCGATCGTCAAAGACATTCGCGATCGTCATGCCAAGGGGCAACCCGTTTTAGTCGGTACAGCATCGATTGAAAAATCAGAAGCGATTTCCAGATTTTTAAAAAATGAAGGTATCAAACACGACGTTTTAAATGCAAAACATCATGAACGCGAAGCCGAAATTGTGGCCTTGGCAGGTCGTAAAGGCGCAATTACAATTGCGACCAATATGGCTGGTCGCGGAACAGATATCGTTTTGGGTGGTAACGCCGAAGTCTTAGCGAAAAAAGAAATCAGTGATGAAACTTTACCTGAATTTCAAGATGCTGTAAAAAGATTTAAAATAAAATGTGACGACGAGAAAAAACAAGTCATTGATGCCGGTGGTTTATATATTATCGGAACTGAACGTCACGAATCACGACGTATTGATAACCAATTGCGTGGTCGTTCGGGTCGTCAAGGTGATCCGGGCGAATCGATGTTTTACTTATCGCTTGAAGATAATTTAATGCGAATTTTTAATGGTGAACGCATCCAAAAAATTATGACAATGTTGAATATTCCTGAAGACGAACCGATCACACACAAAATGGTGACAAATGCCATTGAAGGTGCGCAAAGAAAAGTCGAAGGACACAATTTTGATATGCGAAAACATTTGTTGGATTATGACGATGTGATGAATCAACAAAGAAATTCGATTTATAAAATGCGCCGTAATATTTTAGAAGGTAAAGATCTTGAACGCACGACACTCGATATGTTGGGCGATGTTGTGTCTGTCATTTTAGATAACACTGTGCCTGACGGAACAAAACCTGCGGATTGGAATGTTGAAGGTTTAAATACCAGCTTGTTGCAACAATTTGGTTTTAAAATTCAAGTTGAAAATTTAAAAACAACGGAACAAGTTCAAAATTCAATTTCTGATAATGTGAAAAAGATTTATGAATCGCAAAAAAAATCAATGGGTCCGTATTTTGAACAAATCACAAAAATGATTATGCTAAATTCAATCGATCTGCGTTGGAAAGAACATTTATATACGATTGATAAAATCAAAGAAGGCGTCGGACTGCGCGGTTATGCGCAAAAAGATCCGTTGATTGAATATAAAAAAGAAGCTTTTCGTGCATTTGATATTTTAAATAATGTGATTAAATCCGAAACGGTTGAAAAATTAATGCGTGTGCAGCTGATGCAAGATCAAGCCGAGCAAGCCATTCAAAATATGCGTCCCGATGAAATTGATATGGATGAATTAAATTTTTCGTCAGCGGATGAAGCAACTTTGGGTTCATTTCAACAAATGAGATCTGAATCAAATGAAATTCAGAATGAACCGGCGCAGCCGACAAAGCGTCGCATGATTGGCGGACCGCCACGTGGTGATGATCGTCCGCAAAATCGTGCGGATCGTCGCAAAGGACGCTAAATATCATATCACAAAGGAAAAAACTGTGATTTGTCCGCAGTGTACAAACGAGGTTCCAGTGACAGAAGCACAATATCTGTCGATGTACACTTGCGGAAAATGCCAAGCCGTTTATTTTATTGATATCACGGGGCAGCCTGAATTCGGTGATATGTCGTTGCCGATACCGACCGAAGAAATTGTTTTAGATGAAAATCCACCTGTCGATTTTTCAGTTCCTGAAAATAATTTTCAAACAGATCAGTCCAGCGATGTAGCGAATGACTTTACAAATGACGTTACAAATGAAATTGCAGCAGAAGTTTCAAATGATCTGTCGACGACGGATTTTTCGATGGATCTGAATTCGGATGCGAATCCATTTGAAACACAGTCGGGCCAAATTGAGACCTCTGTATTTGGCAGCGCTGCAAATGAAATTACTGATTTTGCTAATCAAGATAATTCGATATCTGCCGTGTCGTATGATTTAAAAATTACAGGTTTGGATACAAAAGAAACAATGATGTTGTTCAAAGAAGCTGTCGAAGATTCAAAATTTGGTTGGATCGCACAAGATATTTTTTCAACGATCAAAAGTGGTGAATGCGAATTCAAAGACCTAAACCCTGTGCAAGCATTTATTTTGGCAAAAAGAATTCAATTTTTAGATATCGAAATGCATTGGAAGCAAAATGTTCAAATTTAGTTTGCTAATTTTTTTTGTCGCGATATGTACTTTGGCGAACGAAGGTGCCGAGCCCGAAGCCGGAACAACAATGCCAGATAAAGAATTTTCCGGCAGCCAAACACAAAAATGGTCCGAAGTGCAAGCAGAGCTTTCGCAATTAAAATCAAAAGTCGATGCGCAAACTAAAACTGTCGAAGAGCTTTTGTTGGCGCAAAAGCACAATGACGGCAAAGTGCCGCCAGATGACATTGTTAAATTAAAAAAAGAACATGAAAAATTAAAAAGCTTAACAACGGATTACAACGAAATGCTGGCAGATTTTCAGTTTCGATTTCCAGAAAAAGGTTTGGAATCCGGCCGAAAATATATTCGTTTAGAAAATCAAACATTAGAACAAATTGAAAACGCACCCACATTCGAGGCACGTTTGAAAAAATTAAATCGCAAGATCAAACATCAATTCCAAGCCGAAGAATCCAACGAAAATGCTAAAAAAAAACCTACCTACAAAACTGAAAAAATTCCCGTAGGATCAAAAGGTTTAGATTCGAAAAATTCAAACGAACCTGCGGTGACGGACCAAATTAATTTGGTGAAATAGGGCGTCCATAGTCACCATGTCTAATCTTTTTACACAGTCGCATCACTGGTTCGCTGGCGTTGCTTTGTATTGCAAATTCGTACAGTTTCAAATGGCATATCATTTGAAATTAAAATTCACATGAAACTGATTTATTTCATATTAAGTATAGCTTTATTTTTTTCAGCCACTGGCTATGCTGGCGGCCAAAGTTGTGAATCGTTATTTGTGACTGACGCCGTTCATTCGCAAAACCAACCGCAAGAACAACGTCGATCAGAACAGCCAAAAATTACAGAAAATAAATACGAAGCTCTCGCGGAAGAATTGGGTCTGACATATTTAAAAACTCCTGTCCCTAATGGTTACACGCGCGAAATAATCAATTCACGAACCTACATAAAAAAAGATGGCAGTGTTGGTAAAACGCTTCGATTTTATCGTTACCGTCGACCCGATGGCACGGTGATTCGTCCTCGCGCAGAGGCTGCTGAATATCAAGATGTTGTTGCAAGGTTTCAGTCGTTTAAAATTGATCCAACTTTAAAAAACGTTTGGATGTCGGCTGACGAAGACACGCATATTCAAATTTTATCAAAAAATAGTCGTAACGAAACAATTGCAATTTATCATTCTGATTGGACGGCGGGTGCCAGTCAGGCCAAATTCAAACGTATTCAAAAATTAGGTCCCTATATTTCTGAAATGCGTTCATATTTAGAAAGTCAGTTGGTTGATTCAAATTTAAAGGTCACCAGCAAAGACAAAGTCGAAGCGGCGGCTTTGCTGTTATTAATGAGCGGACGCATTCGTGTTGGCGACATCAAGTACCTTGCTGAAAACGGAACGACCGGCGTAACAACACTGCAAAAAAACCAAGTTGTTATTCGTGGTGATCAGTTATTTTTAAAATATATCGGTAAATCAGGAAATAAAAATCCAGAAAATCCGACATACACAACGATTGAAATTTTTCAGCCCTCATTAAAGGCTGAATTGGCAGCTTTAAAAAAAGCGAATAAAACAGATCCAAGATTGTTGATTTATAATTCATCTGCGCAGCCTGCTGTGCAGTCATCATTAAACCCAACATATTTGAACCGTCGGCTGCGTGAACTTGTCGCTGAAGCAGATTTAAAAAATGCAGTTAAAAATAAATCAGTTTTCAGTGTAAAGGATTTACGAACTTGGTCTGCGACAGTTAAAACTGTTGAAGAATTAATTCGCGCAGGTCGTCCGCCGACGGAATTAACAAAAAAAGATTTCATTTTAAAAACTGTAGCGAAAAATGTTTCTAGGTTATTAAATAATACGCCAGCAGTTGCACGGCAGGATTATATTGATCCGCGAATTTTAAATCCAGAATCGTATGAAAAACTTTGGGCGATGTGTGAAGAGCAATTTCCCAACCTGATTGCTCAATTTGAAAATAAAGAAACAGCTGATGATATTAATTTTAATCCAGATTTTGAAAATTTAACTCTTGAATTTTTAAGGCAGTTCTAATTCAAATTCAAAATTATTTCCGAAAACTTTTTGGATTTCAAATTGATTAATTTCAAATCCATTAAATCCAACAATTAAAATTTGTGATAAATTCCAACGCTTGGGTAATGCTTGATCTGAAAATAACAGATTCGATTTTAACAAACCATCACGCGATTTTTTTTCTTTCACCATGGGCATTGATATTAAATCAGAAAATAAAATTTCAAAATGAGTCTG
The DNA here is from genome assembly GCA_947370945.1 of Pseudobdellovibrionaceae bacterium. Classification (GTDB taxonomy): domain Bacteria; phylum Bdellovibrionota; class Bdellovibrionia; order Bdellovibrionales; family Bdellovibrionaceae; genus Pseudobdellovibrio. The sequence continues at coordinate 9,455 of CANBND010000091.1, forward strand.
CTGCTGCGTTAAAATAGCTGGGCATGATAAAGAAAACTGCACGCTGGGGTTTTCGGCGGCGATTGAAATTTCATAAGCAGAAAATTTAAAAATAATATTTTGATTTTCAGCACATAAATCCTGTGCGTGAGGAATTTCGATCAAAAGCGATTCATTGGTTTGTCTCATCGAAAACTTTTCAACAACAGCCCATTTTTGTTTTTGTGTGGGTGTTAATTCGCCTGATTTTAAATTTTGATAGGCTATATTTCGATCTGGACGTTGGTCTAGGTAGAGATATCCAACCAATGTGAATATGAATCCCAAAGTTATGATAAGGCTGAAGTATTTCATAGGCTTAGTATTCACAAGATAACTCCGATAGTTCATCACTGGATAAATTTAATCTGATTTTTCCATTGGGTAAATAGGCGCTCATGACGCCGTCCCCATCAAAATGTTGTAGGCCCAAAACGTGACCCATTTCATGTAAAATTAGGCTTTCTAAATTGACAGTGGATGAGCTCGTAGATTGTGCAGTCGTAGAGTAGCCAAAATTTTTAGCGTTGATGCGTATGTCAGCATCCGTGATTCGACTAAGGTCTGTGTTTGTCGACGTCAGTGCCTGTTCTTTGCTATTTGATGCATCCCAATCCGTTGACCAAAAAATCACATTATGGCCATCGTTGGTGACTCCATTGGTGAAAGTATCATCACGAGTTACATTGATTAATGTTTTGCCTTTGGCTGTATTCCATAAATTTGCAGCAGCAATAATGTCTTTGTCGTATATTGCAGGAACTGATTTGTGAATCAGCAAATTCACTGGCAAAGACGCCTTCCAAGATATGCGAATACCCATTGAATTTCGATTGAAATGACACGAATCTTGTGCGCCGAAGGCAAATAAATCTTGGCCGCCAAATTTAAATGACTGCCCCTTTTTACAGCTTAAAAGTTCTGTAGATAGCAGAACTAAAAAAACCAGTAGCAGGTATTTTCGGCTGTCTATTTTAATATATTTTTCAAGACGCATTTTCACACCATCAGTGTCTCATAACAATGGGTCGATATGATAGTGGACGGTTGTCCAGATTGTTAACGATTGATTGCCAAGAAAACTTCATATATGTTGAGATTTCACGTTCATTAATTGAGGAGTCCTAATGTCTGAAAA
>CANBND010000092.1 GCA_947370945.1 Pseudobdellovibrionaceae bacterium
GAGTCAAAAAATAGCTGCAATTTTATTTGCAGCTTATCTATAGATTAAATTTTAATTCCTATTATTTAGATGCTGAATCAGATTTTTTCTTCTGGTTCTTTATCTCGCTCTGATGCTTTCGATAACTAGGTCCTTCCATGTGAAATATCTCCGCTTCACTTACCATGCGATCAACTACTACGGTTGCGACGGCTTCGTTTGCAAAAATTTGATTGAACTGACTAAAATTTAAATTTGTTGTGACTATTAAACCAAGCTTGGCATCGTGACGAGCTGATATAACTTGAAAAAACAACTGACTTCCTTGTGCATCGAAATCAACATAGCCAAGTTCATCAATAATTAAAACCTGAGGCTTCTTGAGTCTCGCAATTTCTTTGTCCAGCTGTGCAAGTTTTTGTGCTTGCAGCAATTGATTCGACATTTCTGCTGCTGTTACAAATAAAACACTAAGTCCTTTTTGACATGCTGAATACCCTAAAGCCCTTGCTAAATGGGTTTTTCCAGCACCTGTACTTCCAACAAATACAGCTTTAGGTAAATTTGTTTTTTCAATATTGTTGTGAATAATTAAATAGGTATTCATTACTTTTTGGGTCATTTTATTGTGGTTGAAATCAAATTGTTCAACTGTCTGAAGCTGTCCAAACTTTGCAGTTTTTACCTTGGCTGCAATTTGTGAAGTTTTTCGTTCTGATTTTTCCTTTTCACAGCAGCGCTTGAGCAATTCTAAAACTTGCACCTGTTGTTTGGGTTCTTGATTTTTTAAATTTTCATCAATGACCCCGGGGAAATATTTTAATTTTAAGTCGTTGAGACTCGCGTATACATATTGCTTTTCAGTTTCCATTTTCATCATCTCCTTCTTGTGTTGATTTATTGGGACTTAATAATTCATCATAAGAACTGAGGCTCATTGCTGGAACTATGCGGTTTAATTTTTCGCGCAAAAATTTTAATGGCGCTGGATTTTTTGTAGCCACGTTTTCAACTTTTAGATAGCGTTCGAGTTTATCTACACCAATAATTCCATCTTTGATCATTTCAAAGCAGGCGCTATTTAAACTATCGGCTCCGTACACTGTTGACAGCGCTAAAAGACGTGTAAGTTCAGATTTTAAAGATCTTGAACTTGCTTTAAGCGAATCAAAATATTGCTTAACACCAGCGCCTAAGTTTTTAATGGCTTTGATTCTATGGGCTTCTTGATTAACGGCACCAGGTTTTTTACTTAATAGACTTTCCTGGTGCTTGGGGTTCGTAAAAATCTTATTTTTTAAATATGAACGTTCATGTCCTGCAACATATTTTTCCTGATAATACATTTTTAATGACTTATCATTTATCCTAATTGTTAAGGTTAAGCCAACGAATGTCCACGGTACTGAGTATCTGTTAGATTCAAAGATAATATGAAAATCTGGTGTAATAACTTTTGTTAAAACTTCGTCTGTAGAAAAAATTAAATCATTTAGTTTTAATAAAATATGTTGCTCTTCAGCTATGAATAAGCTTCTGACAATTCTTTTGGTAACACGGTGATCTCTTAAGTTTAAATATTGATCGCGCCATAAAATAGATTGCATACACAAATCATTAAAATCTTTAAAACTGCGACCACTCCAGAAATGACCGCGTATAAATTTAATTCCATTTTCAACTCGGCCTTTTTCATTTCCGCGAGCCGGATTGCAAGCGTGTGGCAGAATATTGTGATGACCCATGTATGCAAAAAATCTTGGGTTAAATTTAACGACACTACCAAGTCTATCCTGAACAGCTGTTGCTAAATTGTCGTACCAACATTCTTTAGGTGCACCACCAAAATATCTAAAAGCATTTTCATGGCAACGGATAAAATCTTCAAATCGTTCAGATCTAGTAAATTCAATATACGTCATTCGTGAATAGCACATCACCATCACAAAACAATGGATCTTAACGCCTGTTCCAAACACATCGCCAAACTCGCCCCAGTCAACCTGTGCACACTCACCGGGTGCAAATTCTAAACGTAAAAAAGCTTCTCTAATTTTTGGTGATTTAGATTTTAGTGTTTTAACATAGTCGCGTAGAATGGTTATTCCACCGTTAAAACCATGATCCCTCAGTCTATGCAACATTGTTGATGCGGCCATAGTTGGATCTTTATGTAAGAAGTTTTTTATTTGATCTTTAAATGGATCAAGCTGACTGGTTCTTATTGGCAATCTTTTTTCAAGAGCTACTTGTTTACGATTTATTATGCGCTTAACTGTTTTACGATCTACGCCAACTAAAATGGAAATAGCACGGATAGATTTCTTATCACTAAAATATAAAGATAAAATTTTAGCCTGTACGTCTGCCTCAAGCATAGAAACCTCGCCTAAATGAAAAATATTTTTCTCCCATAACTTTCATCATAGAAAAAATCGGGCAGCCACAACATGCGCACTGCTTGATAGCTTTAGGTTTTATTTGATTTAAATTTAGTCTGGTAGATGGATCAGTGAGAATTTTTGAAAATATTTTTTTGATAACGACGCGATTGGCGAAGCCGTCCGAATTCCAGTCCTTTTTCTGTCTTTTGATATTTTGATTGTGAAATTCGTCTTTGTTTTAATCTAGCCGTTTGTTGGCAAGATTTAGTACAGTATTTTTGACCGCGCCAACACGAAGAACAAATTGAAAATAAATGGCCACATTCAGCGCAAGTAACTTCAACAGCATTTGTTAAAACTTTATTTTCTAAATCCACACTTATATTTTAAATAATATTTTGAAATTGAAAACAGTGATTAATAATTAACAAGACTTAAGGACTGTGGACCCCTATGTTATGATTATGTACAAAAACCCATGGGACCGTTGTGCCGGTGATTTATGTCCTCTTTAATCCCGGCGCCTACAAAACTAAGAACCGTTTTGGCTGTCGCCAAAACGAATTTGCGGATGACTACGGCCGCGCTTTCAGCGGGCCTGCGTTCATCAGCAAATTCATAAAAACACGTTGGCCTGCGGCGGCAAAAAAAATTGTCTAGGGAAAAAGTGTAAAAGAGCTGAGTGCTACGGAATGTCACTGGCAAGGCGGAACCCCAAATAGTTGATCCGATAGTCCGGCCAAAACCAACCGCGAAGGCCCGACCGCAAGTCGTCAGCACCGTAGTTGAAACCGCCGCCACGAATGACGCGAAAAGAGCCCGTAGTGCTTAAAGGATTTAATCCGCCTGTTAGCGCAGTATTTCCATCCCAACTATCCTGAACCCATTTCCAGACATTCCCAATAATATCATAAACCGCTTTACCGTTAACAAAAATGGGCTTCTTTGTACCCACTTCAGCTGTTTTATTTCCTGAGTTCTGATTAAATACAGCATGATCTGTAATATTATTTTCATTCGGACCGTGCGTATATTTACCGTTTGTAAGACCACTTTGCTTTGCAAGATATTCATATTCAGCTTCGGTTAATAACCGATACACTTTTCCCTTGTAATGGCCTGGGAATAATTCAGTCAATTTTTTTTGCAGGTCTAAATTATTTATTTTTGATAGTTCGTTAATTGCCGGTAACCAGTTTTTTGTAATGTCATAGTGTGATACTTGTTCAACCGGACGATTTTCACCTTTGTAATTTGATGGGTCCTTGTTAATTTGATATTTGTTTTTTAAATACATATCTGCAAGATCCGACACACCTTTCCACATTTTTTGTGTCGTATCGACCGACATCACTTCAAACGCTTTTGACAAAGTTACAGTGATTTCTTTGCCAACTTCACCCATTTTAAATGTTCCAGGCTCGACTCTGACTGAATCTATAATTGGGGTTCCGTCGTCGTTTCGTTCTTTGATAACTATTTTTTTATTTGATTTTGCTTCAGGACGTTTTTTTTCAATTAAATCTGCAAGGTCTGATTTACCAAATAATCTAAGCCTTTCAACGTCTGTATATCCATGTTGATCTTTCTTTGTAAAATCGTAATTTTTGTCTGCAATTATTGAATCAATTATTTTTTGTGATTGGTTATATATGGCTTCTAGTAATAACGAAAATCCACTGATGTTACGCTCATTCAAATCAGCTAATTTTAAATCAAATAATGCTTTTAATTTTGAAGGCTCGTCTGATTCTAAGACTTTTTGTTTTTGTTGATCTAAGTTATCTGCAAATTTCTTTTTACGCTTGTCTGAAGATTTTGACCATTGTTTAATTTCAGAACTAAACTGAGTTTTTTCATTTTCAGCAAAATACTTAAAATCAAAATTTAATTCATTTTTTTCAACATTTAGTAGCAGAATTTCTATAGCAGCTTGTTTTCTGACATTAAAAGGTAATTCTATTTTTGCAATAATTTGATTTAAATCCTTTTCAAAGTCTTTAACCGAAAATAAACCTAATTTTTCAAGTTGCGCTACAACCTGACCGCTGGATACATATTTTAAAACGTCATTTGGGTCATCCGATTTTTTAAGATTTAATAAATCTTGAATTAATTTATTTTTATCCAGATCTGCGACAGCTGTAAATTTTTTGTATTCACGTCCTGGTTTAATTTCTGTGTTTGCATCCAGAATTTGCGTGGGTTCGAAAATTTTTAGGTTTAATTTATTGTAAGCCCGTGAATACGTATTTTTAAAATTATATTGATTTGCATGCGGCATAAATGAATTTAATTTTTGCGATAATTTTGGATTAACTTCATTTGCCACAAAATGTCTGGTCGTATCCATATTCGACATTCCATTATGATCACCAACATCTTCAGGCACGCCCAATTTATATCCTTTTTCAGCTAAGCTTTGCGATACTGCTTGCAGAAAATGTGGAATTTGTTGATTCGGGACATTTTGCAATTTGTCTATAAAGGCCACTTTTTCTAATTTTTGTGTTTGCGGGTTCAGGGCTTCGCCCAAAACAACTGTCACGTGCCCACTGGAATTATTTTGACCGTCGGTCATTGTAAAATAATTAAAATTAGGATCAAGCGCTTTTGAAAAATAAGTTCTTGTCGAACAATCAGATCCGCCAAGGCATGACCTGAACGGCGCTTCTTGAATCGAAAGACTTCGTACTCGAACAGTTTCAGTGGGTTTTGTTGTGAATTTTCCCTTTAAAATTTCTTGTTCTAATTTTTGTAAATTAACGCTGGCGTTTTCATTTTTTGAAAGCCCTGTTGGGAAATCAATTTTTAATTTTTGTTGCAATTCTTGAAAATGCCCTGCGTAACCCAAATCCATAGCCATTGCGTCACGTTCGTCGAGGACTTTTTTTAAGCCTTCGATTTTATCTAGGCCACTTTTACTTTTTAATAATACATGCGTCGCCTGATTACCAAAGCCAATCGTGTGAACCAGATCAACCATGGCCTGGCGAATAGGTTGTGTATTTCTGCCTTTTTTGTCCATCCATTCTTGAATATATTTTAATGTCTGAAACAAAGCCTTTGCTTTTTTGTTATAATCTTCCTTATCATTTTTAAGGTCTTTTAGTAAATCACGATTTGCTTTCGAAATCATTCTTGTTAAATATGTTTCAAAACGTTTTTTTGAATCTATTTCAAATTCTGATTTCGCTTTACGATAAGCGTCTTTTTCAGATTGCGCAGAATCTTTGTTTAATTTTTTCTGCATATCTATAATATTTTGCGGTAATTCAGGGTCTGTGTAATCAAATACTTTCTTCCAGAATCCAAGATTGGCTTCGATTTGAAATAAATTGTTTCTGACCTCGCCTGCTGTTGTAAACTGGGATTTTAAATATTTTTGTAGTGATTCAGTTGTGTCATATACTTTTTGAACACTTGAAATTTCGTATTCACGAAAATGCGGCTTTTCAAGTTCTGGATGCTGCCGCAATTGTTCTGTCACTGACTTTAATGTTTCATTACCAACAGATGTATTTGGATCACCAAAGAATATTTTTCTGTAGATTTCAAATAGGTCTGCCTGATTTGGATTTAATAGCAATCCTTCGGTCATTGCCTGACCGAAGGATTTTAGATCTTTGACTTCGGTGGGTTTATTTTGTGTGGTATTTGAAGCAAATAAATCGACGCATTGGTTGACGTTCGATGGCGATCTTAATTGACCTGTCGTTTGTTCGTAACAAAAATTTTCATTCGCACTACCTAAATTTGAATCCACTTTCTTTGAAAAAATGGCACATGAGGAAATTAAACATAGTAAACTTAAAAAATAAAAGATTTTCATGAACTTTAAATCGACCTATTTTAAGATCGACTTAAGTAAATCTATCAACATCTAGACCTTTGGCCTGGCGCTAAAGATCTAGATGTCATTTTTAATTAAATAAAGCCTCGCAACGTCCAGCGCCACTAGTTGATTTTTGAATTTTCAAAAAACGATCCTGAATCTGATGATTTGATCTAACTTTTGAAGACATTTCAACGTCTTTACCAAAACGACTTTTCAAAATCTCTGATTCATTCAAAGAAAGACTTTGGCCTTGAAAGTATTTATTTAAAACTTCAAATTCTTCGCCTGTTAAACTTTGCTTTTTTACTAACTGCGCCGTTAAAAATCGAACAAGTCCCTGGTTGTCATTTAAAAACTGACGAGCTTTTTCTTGAGCTTCAGTAATTTCTTGAATAACGATGTCTTCGAACAATTCTTTTTTCTTTTCGCTACCAACAAGATTGCCATCTTTATCTAAATTTGTTCCCCATAATTTAGGCTCAAGACCAGCTTCGACATAATATTTTGCGATTAATTTTTTCATTTTTTCAAAATCAGATCCCCAACCTGTATCAGAACCAAAACCGGCAACTTCTTGTGATACTCGGCCAGCAACAATTCGGACTAACGTTTCTTTAAGTTCCACGACGCCAGAACTTTGTTTTTTAACCGAATCATAAGCCGCATAACCTAAATAATTATGACCATCACCTGACGATCCTGGCTTTATAGTTACAAAGCGCAATTTCTGACCTGAAACCGCTGGCCGATTTAAAAGAGCATGGCCGATTTCGTGAAATGATACTTTAATTAATTCTTTCAAATTTGGCTTAGCTTGAACATCTTGAGTCTCTAAAAGGTTATTGGTCAATCTTGCTAAAATTGAATTTCCGTTTGCTTTATCTTTAACTAAAACTTCAACATAAAACTCTTCTTTCAGATTTTGAATTTGGTAATGTTTTTTTGATCTTAAATCAGTTAATTTAATTTCGACTGACCGAGATTGAGCATTATCTTCAGTCGTTCCACTTTCTAAGATCGCATTTGTAATCAGGCCTTGAATTTCGCTTTCAAATTTATTTCGTAACGATCTGCCACCCTGATTATGATTAAAAAATACATCAGATGTTGTTTTTAAAACTTGATCGGGAATTAAAATTTCAAGTCCTGGAAATTGTTTTTTTAGATTTTTAAAACCACCCTCTAATGTTCTTTTGGCAATTTCAATTTTTGATCCATCCAGTAACGGTTTTGTGTGGACTGCTAACTGAGCTCTTCCTAATAATGCTTCTGGAAAACCACGCTTACGAAGCTCTGCTCTGACATTTGATTCCGATTTGTTTTTATTATAAATTGCTTCACGCATATCATCACCAGAAACACCTTGATATAAATCTTGCATGTCGTTTCCAGTCATCCAAACAACGAGCTTTGATAAATCATATTTTCGACCAGTATTTGGCGAGGTCCAAAAACCTTCTTCTAAAATATTATAAAATTTCATTAAAATTTGTTCACGCTCGCTTGCGCTTTTACCGCCAGCATTTGAAATTTCATCTAGAACTAAAATTCCACCGTCTTTTAATTGTAAAATTGCTTTTTCAAATAAACCCATCTGATCTGATTTAACATACTGTGGATTTGCACCAAATAATTTTGTTAAATCTTCTTGTCTTGAATATTCACCCATTGCAATGACTTGTGCTTTTGAACTTGAACCATATAATTCTTTTGCTAAAACTTTGGCAGTTTCGGTTTTTCCAGTACCTGTTGTTCCCACAGTGATAACAGCTAATGGTTTGCCCGTAGGAATAACTCTCCAGTTTCTAATAATATTAATTGATTTTGAAACAAGTTCTTCTTGACCAAAAATTTCTTTGTTCACGCGCGCTTCTAAAGTTTTTAAGTCTTTCATATCTTCAACAGATAAATTTTGACTGCTTCCTTTGAAACTATGATTTTTCAATTCTATTGTTTTTGTAGGTGTTTGAACTGAAAAAGCCCAGTTTCTTTTAGCACCTGTTTTTACCAAGTCAACTTTGATATCTTTTTCAGTTGATGTTTGTGTAATTTCACCAAAAAATCTTTCAATTGATCTTGATAAATCACGAACGCCATCTTCTTTGTTATAAGTCTGCTCGGTGATATATTTAATAACTTCGTCAGTGACTAAAATCGTAATACCGTTTCTTTCTTTAAAAGTTTTTTGACGCTTAGAAACCTCAAGTTTTGCAACTTGAATAGCAGTCTCAAGACTTAATGGATTTGCAACAATATATGTTCCAATGCGGTTTACGATTTCACGAGGAAGTTTGTAATTACTGTCGGCCGTTGTTGGCTGCGTGAATAAATCTTTTAAATCTTTTTGCGTGAATGAATCGACGCGTCTTTTAATTTCTTCATCTGACCAATTTGCGTATCCTTCTGGAAAAATTTGATTTACTCCATGGTTTGTTGTTGCAACGATTAATAAATTCGGTACCTTTACTTTTTTTCCGTTACCTTGCGTTACTTCGCCGTTATCAAATAAATTCATGCCTAATTCTTTTAAAGTTTCTGGATGCATTTTTTCAATTTCATCAATTAACAGTACGCCACCATAGCGACCTTTTCCTGGATTTCTGAAAAATTCGATTAAACTTCCAACTGTATCCTTATAGCCGACAGTTCCCGGTCTTGGCCCCAAAAGACCGGTTAATGATGTGCCGCGATCTGAAAACGCTGCGCCGTCGATTTTAAAAAATCTGTGTTTACCACCAAATAAAGATTCAGCCATGCTTTCTGCTAAATAAGTTTTACCAACTCCAGTTGGCCCCATTAATGTGACGACTTGCGGTTTATCACCAGATGACAATAATAAATTACGATAAATTGATAATGTTGTATCAACCATTTGTTCTTGACCTAAAATCGAAGCTTTCAAATCATTTCTACGATCTTGAACGAATTGATTTATTTCTGTTAAGTTTTGTGGATCAGCTGGTATTTTTGTTCTTCGCTTAACAAATCCAAAAAAATCTGACGCAGCAATAGTTTTTTGATTTCTTTCATGAGCTTCAATTGCAAGATCTACCATAACTTTAATAGGTCCATCAGGACGCGCAACGTCTGGTAAAACTTTTTTATAATGTTTTACAACTTTTTCAACAATATCATCAGATAAAGTCACATCATATCTGTCTTGAATTAATTTACGCCATGATGCTTTCATAATTTCAATTGTTCTGGCCTCGGTAAATTCAGCGACACCAATTGGCGCAAATCGTCTAAGCATGGCTTCTTCAGATCCGAATGTCAGTTGAAATTCGCGTTCTGTCGTTGCTCCGATCAAACGAATTCCGTGTTCATTTGCCGCATCCATCGAAGTTTTTAAAACATCCCACATTTCTGAATCGACGCTATGAATTTCATCAATAAATAAAATAATCGGCTTACGCAAATCAATTTCTAATTGTTTTACAATTTGAACCAATGCTAACGCTGCATCTTGTGGTTTTTTTCCAAGAGCTTTAATACTTGATGCTTCTAATTGAATGATTTCAGCCGTCGCAATTTCTTGACTGTAGACTTTACCATTTGGAATTTGACCTTGAGCAATCATTTGTGCAATTTTTTCGACAACCGCTGTTTTTCCGACACCAGCTTCACCAAGTAATACTGGATTTTTACCTTTGATGCGAATTAAAGTATTTATCGCCTGCTGGGCTTCTTCTGCTCTGTCAGCTATTGGTTGCAGACTATTTGTATTGATTTTTTTTCTAACTTCTTCAGTTAATAATCTCGGACTAATTTCAAGGAGCTTTTGACCCGCCTTAGACTGAGACATTGCTTCACGAAGTTGAGCTTGCGATAAAGCAGCAAAGCTTAAAACAACTGAAAAAACTAAAGCGTTGATCAAGTGTCTATTGTTTTGACGATTTTTCATTTTTGCTCCCTTTAAATTGTAATTCACATCAATAAATCTTCTTATTGATGTGAATTACAATTTAAGAGCCAGTATTAAAATAAAATCATGTCTCAAACTGGCACGAGTATAAGTCTGCATGTCGATTCAGTTTAATACCGAGTAAATTTACTAATTTTTTTAAAAGTATAACAACCCACGATCTTTCAAGTTCCCCGCCCACATTTTTGCAAACGATAATTGCTCACGAACTTGCCGTAGATTTACATAATCTTTGCCGTTCTCGGAAAACCTTACTCGATGATAAGAGCCGTTCCACATTTGCAACGCCACCTGATGACCAATTATTAACCAGGCCGCAGCATAGATTGTATTATTTGTAATTTTATGTAATTCTAGATTCATGAAAAATGACTACAGAAAATTAGATCAGAAATCCCAAGAAAAAATTCGCATTCAGGCGATAAAACTTTTAAAAAACAAAACTCAAAT
>CANBND010000093.1 GCA_947370945.1 Pseudobdellovibrionaceae bacterium
CAATATTCAGAAATGGTTGAAACTGTGAACGAAGGTCCGATCGAAGGTGTTCAGTCTTGCGGAGCGAATAAATTGCAAACGATATGGTTTGCCATCGTACCACAGGTTGTATTGCCATACATTTCATTCACGGTTTATCGTTGGGACATTAATGTTCGCATGGCAACAATCATTGGCTTGGTCGGCGGTGGTGGTATTGGTACAATGCTGATTCAATACCAAGGTCAGGCGATGTGGTCCGAGGTTGGAACAATTATTGTTGTGATTGCGGCTGTTGTCTGGATCATGGATCAAGCGTCAGCGTACATTCGAGAAGCGCTGAAATAATTTAAAAAAAACGTCAATATTGTTTACACATTCACATACATTTTAGGCCGACAGAAAGTCTGTCGATAATAGTCTTGAAATAAGATTTTAATAAAAATTTTTTCAAGGGAATATTATGTCGACGTATTACATAGCACACCAAGGTCAGCAACAAGGTCCATTTTCAATTGCAGAAATTGAAATGAAATTAAATTCTGAAAAATTATATTGGCATGATTATATTTATGATGACAAATCTGAGGATTGGGTTTTTTTGATGGAATTTTCGGCGTTGACGAAAGTTTTTAATAAGAGCTTTGAAAATCCAATTCGTGAAAATCCAAAATTATCAAAACCTGAATCTGATCCGATGAAAAAAAGAATTTGGTATGTGTTGAAACAAAACAATAATTATGGGCCATTTTCTAAAACAGAATTGATCCAAATGCTACAGGGCAAAACTTTACATGAATTTGATTTTATTTGGCACAATGGGATGTCGGCATGGAAACGATTAGCAGATGTGAATGAATTCTCAGTCAGCGAAATTCAAGCCGTATTTAAGGCTGTAAAAAATAATAAAGATGAATCTGGCAACAGTATTTTCTTCAGACGCAAGCACGTGCGCGCAAAATTAAATTCACAAGCTGTCGTGCATGATCACAAAAAAATATACAAATCTGTCGGTGTAGAAATCAGCATCGGTGGCGCAGGGCTTATGATAGAAAACGCGAAATTTGAAAAAGACCAGCAAATTTATTTACATATTAAGCCAGGCCAGAATGTTCCGGCGTTTAATGCGATTTGTAAAATTGTCAGTCAAAAGGGTAATCTGTATGGTGTGCAATTCGTAAAAATTTCAGGCGCCGCAAAAAGTTCAATCACTGAATTTACAAATCAATTTGAAAATAAAAAAGCCGCTTAATTAATTTTACGAATTTTGTTTAACGTAAAGGATTAAAAATGAAAACCACACAAATCATTTTACATTACACAGTTACATTGGCTTTGGCGTTACAGTTTTCAGGATGTTCAGGGCGCGCAACCAGTTTTGCACTGCCATCAGAGCAGGGTGGCTTTTCAGGGCAAATTTTTTATAACAACAAGGTTGATATTTTATTTGTTGTTGATAATTCAAAATCGATGTTGCAATACCAACAGCGATTATCTGCACGTATGACTGATATGGTTTCGACATTAAATAATTTAAAAATGGATTACCGAGTTGCAGTGACGACATCGACGATGGCCAAAGACACCGCGACGTATCCGATTTCAAGAAAAATTGTTGGGACGCCCACGTATTTAACAGCTGCAAATATTAATTTGCTGACAGAAAGAATTATTGTGGGTGAATCAGGTTCTGATTTGGAACGCAGTTTGGATGCAATGACGTTGGTGACATCACCCAGTTATTTAAGTTCGATTGGTTCAGATTTTATGCGCACAGATGCTTTGTTTGCCGTGGTTTTTATTAGTGATGAATTGGATCAAAGCAGTGAATTCGGAAACGCAAATTCTGCAGATTTTATTAATTTATTAAATTCCAGAAAGCCAACATTTGATACAGGTGCCAGGGGTTGGATTGCGAATTATATCGGAATTTTAACGAATCAAAGTTGTGATAATTTGGGCGGATTTGTTGCGATTGGTACACAATTTATTGCGCTGGTGGATGAATCCAAAGGCGCAAAATCTTCGATTTGTAATGCTGATTTGTCGTCGGCGGTTTCAAATATCAAAGCCCGTATCATCGATCAAATTACAGCTTACAGATTCAAAGACATTCCGAATAAGGCGTCGATTCACGTGACCATCGCTGGACGAGCCGCATTCGAAGATGTCATCAACGGTTGGACGTTAGAATCTGAAGTTATTGGTACTAAAACAATTTACAGTCTGAAATTTCATGGCACATCGATTCCGGCGGCCAATGAATTTGTTGATGTGAAATATACTCCGGCTGGAGCGACATAAATTATCGACCTGCAAAATTTGAAAATACAATGCCAAGGCCAACGCGATTCCATTTTACGTTGCCTGTTGATAAGCTTGTTGTAAAAGTTTCAGTTGAATAATCAACAACGATACCAATTTTATTTTTCAATTGTCGCATGTATTGAATTGAAAAACCGCCAGTGGCTTTATACACGGCCGATGTGCCTGCAAAAGTAATTTTATCTAAGTTATAAGTATCCGATAATCTGTAAACCAAACCAAAACCATTTTTACCATCATAATATTCAAGGCGAACACCAGGCGCAGAGCCTGATCCCGATAAATTTGTACCAGCAACAGATGTGGGGTCAGTCGTTTGCCCAGCCAACATGTATTCATAATTTAATCCCAACCGGAATTTTTTCATATTAAAACCTGCAAATAAACTGATCGGTGTGAATAGCATATCGCGATCAGGCGCATCAGCTAAGCCGTTACCCATTTTTCCTGTGCCAACTAAGGCCATCAGGCCATACGAAAATCTTGAGCCCGAGCCGCCGCCTTTTTGCGCGTTTGATCCAACTGAAATAAAAATTGTTAATAAAAATAGAATAGCTAATTTTTTTGTAAATATATTTTCCATAAACTCCTCGAGCGATGTGATTTGTGACTATTTATAGTATAAATGAATTTTTTAGAATGGAGTATTTTGAAATTAAACGTCTTGTTTTGAGCCAGACCTTTGGCGTGTAAAAATCACGTTTTAATTTGAGACGTTCATAAAATTTTTGGGATGAGCCAAAAAAAAGGGAGCAAAGATTCCTCTTTGCTCCCTTTGAACTTATTGCTTAAGACTTATAAAATTAATTAACCTTCATTAAATTTTCAACAGACAATTTTGCACCTGTTAAAGTTTTTCCAGTCAAAGATGGAATAGGTTTTGCCGAAGTTAAAATAGCATCCTTAACTTGCTTCCAGTTTTTTTCTGGGTGAGCTGACCAATATAATGCGGCAGCGCCTGCAACGTGCGGACACGCCATCGAAGTCCCGTCCCAGTTCGCGCCTAATAATTCAATCACAGTGTCTGAGTAATGATTGCCAACTGTTGTTGAAAAAATCTTTACACCCGGTGCACCGATATCAACTGATTTTGCACCGTAATTTGAAAACGAGGCTAAACCATTTGCTGAATCAATTGCAGCGACAGAAATAATATTGTCGTGCGGATAGCTTGCAGGGAATGCGGCTTTTTTTGGATCGCCGTCATTGTCGTTTCCAGAATTTGCAGCAGCAGCAATAAATAAAACATTTTTATCCATCGCGTATTGAATTGCTTCTTGCAATGCTAAATTGTCAGCAGCTTCGGCCGGATCTTCGCCTTCAGAGCCCCAAGAATTCGAAAGAACTTTGGCACCGTTATCAACAGCGTATCTGATCGCTCCGATGGCTCCAGTTGTTGTTCCGCCTTTGTCGCCAATAAATCGCATCGCCATAATTTGTGCGTTTGGATTCATTCCTGAAATACCTTTGCCATTGCCGCCCTTGGCGCCAACGTTACCCGCACAATGAGTTCCGTGGCCAGGGTTTGCACCATTCATTAGGTCGCCAATATTTGTTGACGCTAAATCATAAGGTTTGTTGTCGTTATCTAAGAAATCCCAACCAATAACGTCATCGATGAAACCATTTTTATCATCGTCGATTCCGTTATTGGGAATCTCATTTTTATTTCTCCACATGTTCGGCAGTAAATCTTCGTGTGTGTAATCAACGCCTGTATCAATGACAGCAACAATAATTTTTTGGCCTGCATTGATTTTTAACGCATTTTCTAAACCGTTATCAACCATACCCCATTGTTTTGAAAATAATGGATCGTTACCTGTTGTGTTTGCTGGAGCGTCAGGAATTGCCGGATTGTCTGCAGGTTTTGCGGCTGCAACATCTATTGGTAATGATTCGATATATTTCATTAAGGCTGCGTTTTGTTTTGCTTTAACTAATGAAGGATTCGAATACACATTCAATTTGTAATTCGGTTGAACGTGCAAAACTGAACCGTTGGCTAAAAAGCTTTGGAACTGTGATGCTTGGATATTTCCTTGAACAGAAATCCATTGTGGCATGACTTGTTTGGTATTTAAGCCTGCTGAATTCCATGTTTTGACAGTTTTCTCTGTTGAAATTGGTGATGCTAATTTGATTAGCAATTCCGCTGCAGATGCCGTTACACATACTGTTGAAGATAGGCTCATCGTGAGCACAATCGTTGATAAAAGTTTTTTCATTTTTCCCCTCCGTGAATGAAAATCTGTTTTGCTTCTTTTTTCTTTACTGTGACTAAAGTCTAGACAGTGTCTGCGGCATTCAACAAATGTTTTTTTGTGAAAAACTAAATTATTTAAAAAACAAAGCATGTGCGTCGATAATTGAATCGTGAATTTGTCAAATGCTTACAGCTATTGTCTTCAGAAATGATTTTTGCCATGATCTTTATATTGTTAAAAAAATAAAAATAATAATCTTTATTTAATAAGGAAATCATTTCTATGTCTGAAGAAAAAAATAACTCGGCAACAGATGCGGCCACGCACGAACTTGCAAAATCTTTTGCGTTCACAACAAAAATTGATGCGATCGCAGCATGGGGACAAAGAAATGCTTTATGGCCACTTCCTTACGGAACTGCTTGTTGTGGAATTGAATTAATGTCAGTGATGGGTCCGAAATATGACTTGGCCAGATTCGGTGCCGAGGTCGTTCGTTTTTCTCCACGCCAAGCTGATTTGCTTTTGGTCGCAGGAACTATTACTGAAAAAATGGCGCCGATCTTGGTTCGAATTTATCAACAGATGCTTGAACCTAAATTTGTAATTTCAATGGGAGCTTGTGCCAGCTCGGGCGGATTTTATCGTGCGTATCATGTGTTACAAGGTTGCGACAAAGTTATACCCGTTGACGTGTATGTGCCAGGGTGTCCACCAACTCCAGAAGCAGTTCTGGACGGTGTCATGAGTTTGCAAAAAATGATCAAAGATCGAACGCCGCGTCCTTGGCGTGACAACTGGCAATCTCCGTTTGAAATTAACGGCAATACTGTTCCGAATTCTTTGACGTCTTCAAACACTTATATTTCAAAAGGTCCGCGTATATGAATCACTTCATCACTTTACAAGCTGACTTAGTTTCTAAATTCGGCGCCAATGTTTTCACATTTTCAACATCACCTGTGGGCGATCATGTCATCGACACAAATAAAGAATCTGTTCCAGCACTTTTAAAATATTTAAAAGAATACGCAGGATTTAATTTTTTGATGGATGTGTGTGGAGCAGATTATCCGACACGCGCAAAACGTTTTGATGTTGTTTATCATTTATTTTCTACGACCGGCAGCCGCAGATTGCGCGTGAAAGCGCAATTATCTGAAGGCGAATCCGTTGGCACTGCGACTGTGATTTGGAAATCTGCGGATTGGTTTGAGCGTGAAGCGTTCGATATGTTCGGAATTTTATTTGCTGGCCATCCAAATCTCAGAAAAATTTTAACGCACCATCAATTCGTTGGTCATCCACTTCGTAAAGATTATGAAGCGGACAAACAACAACATTGTAACTCTGTGACGCCGATTCGTTTCGATAATACACCGGAACAAAGCGGCGACCAGCTTGATAGCAAATACATGGCGATCAACATTGGTCCGTCGCATCCAGCGATGCACGGAACACTTCGTGTGATGGCGGAACTTGACGGAGAAACAATTGTTCGTGCCGGTTGTGAAATTGGTTTTTTGCATCGTTGTTTTGAAAAAATGGCAGAGACTCATCCGTACAATCAAGTGATTCCGTACACGGATCGCCTTAACTATTGTTCAGCGCCAATGAATAATGTGGGTTACTGTAAAACAGTTGAAAAATTATTGGGCATTGAAATTCCACAGCGCGCGCAAGCGATGCGTGTGATTCTGTGTGAATTATCACGAATCATCGATCACACCGTTTCAGTTGGAACGGGTGGCGTAGATTTGGGTGCGCTAACTGCATTTTTTCATTTATTTACCTATCGTGAAAAAGTTTACAATTTATTTGAAAAATTATGCGGAGCACGTTTGACAGTATCAATGACTCGCGTTGGTGGGATGGCTCAGGATGCGCCGGACGGTTGGTTCACAGATGTTTTAAAATTCTGTGATGAAATGAGCGACGGCGTTGAAGAGATTAATAAATTAATGATCGGTAACAAAATTTTCATGAAACGCACCGAAGGCGTTTGTCCTGTTAGCGCCACAGAGGCGATTGATTGGGGATACACGGGGCCATTGTTACGCGCATCGGGTGTGAATTTAGATTTGCGTCGTGCCGATCCGTATTACGGTTATGAAAAATTAGATTTTGACATTCCTGTCGGTACGAAAGGCGATATTTATGATCGTTACTTAGTTCGCATCGAAGAAATGCGCCAATCAATTCGAATCATTCGCCAAGTTTGTAAAAATATGCCAACAGGCGATTACACAGTTCGTGATAAATCAATTGTCTTGCCAGAGAAAAAAGATGTTTACGGAAATATCGAAGGATTGATGAATCATTTTATGTTGGTGATCAAAGGTCTGCGTCCGCCAGTTGGTGAAATTTATGATGCAACAGAAGCTGCTAACGGAGAATTGGGATTTTATTTAGTCAGTGATGGTTCAGCGAATCCGTACAGATTAAAAGTACGCCCACCGTGTTTTGCAATTTATCAATCGTTCCCGACAGTGGTTAAGGGAGCCATGCTTGCTGATGCTATTGCCACAGTCGCAAGTATGAATGTTATTGCTGGCGAGTTAGATCGGTAGGCGGTTGTATGTTTCAATTATCAAATGATGCTAAACAAAAAGTTCTGACAGAACTCAAAAGATACGAATCAAAACAATCGGCCGTGTTGCCTGCGTTGTACATTGGTCAAAAAGAAAACAAGGGCCACATCACGCCCGATGTAATTCGTGAATTATCTAAAGTCATGGAAATTCCCGAATCACAAATCAATGAAGTTTTCACATTTTATACGATGTACAACAAATCTGAAATTGGTAAAAACCACATTCAAATTTGCAGAACATTATCGTGCATGTTGAATGGGTCGAATGAATTAACAGAACACATTTGTAATGAATTGCATGTGAAATTGGGCGAAGTTTCAAAAGATGGAAACTTTACAGTCACCGAAGCCGAATGTTTAGGTTCATGTGGAACGGCTCCGATGATGCAAATTTCAAAACAAGATGGCAGCAGTCGTTATTATGAAAATTTAACGAATGAATCAGCGATGAATATTTTACGAGGATTAAAATAATGACGGCTTCAGCATCAGAAACAAAATATCTATCTGAATTTTATCATCTGCCAGAATTTAAAAATTTGGACGGTTACAAAAATAACGGAGGTTATGTTCAATTGCCCAAAGCATTGAAAATGCAACCGCAAGAAATTATTGATCTGGTCAAAGCATCGGGCCTGCGTGGTCGTGGCGGTGCGGGATTTCCGACGGGAATGAAGTGGGGATTTTTACCAAAAAATAATGAGCCTCGTTATTTATTATGTAATGCCGACGAAGGCGAGCCAGGAACTTTCAAAGACCGCATGATGATGGAAAAAGCTCCGCATCAGTTGATCGAAGGTATGATTATTTCAAGCTTCGCGATCGGTTGTAAAAAATCTTATATTTATGTTCGTGGTGAATACGACGATTCAATTGATGCTTTAGAGGCCGCAATCGCAGAAGCTTACAAAGCTGGATTTTTAGGTAAAAATATTTTAGGTTCTGGTTTTGATCACGACATGGATGTGTACCGCGGAGCCGGCGCCTACATTTGCGGTGAAGAAACAGGAATGATTTCATCACTTGAAGGCCTTAAAGGGCAACCGAAATTAAAACCTCCGTTTCCTGCGATTCAAGGTTATCTGAAAAAACCAACAATCGTAAATAATGTCGAAACACTGGCGGCTGTGAAATATATTTTGCGTGACGGTGCCGCTGCGTACAGAAAATTTGGTACTGAAAAATCTGCGGGAACAAAATTATTTTCCTTATCAGGAAACATCATGAAGCCCGGAAATTACGAAGTGCCATTGGCATTTCCACTGAAAGATATGATTTACGGTTTGGGCGGCGGAATGAAAGCCGGCAGAAAATTAAAAGCCGTTATCCCAGGTGGGTCGTCTGCTCCGGTATTAACTGCTGAAGAAGCTGAACGTGCATTGCTTGATTACGAATCGTTAGCACAGATGGGAACGATGTTGGGATCAGGTGCGATCATCGTGATTGATGATTCAAAATGTATGGTCGAATGCCTTGCAAACCTGATGCATTTTTATCATCACGAATCATGCGGACAATGTACACCGTGCCGTGAAGGTACCGGGTGGCTTGATAAAATCACAACGTCAATCTTAGCAGGGCGTGGTCGTTTATCAGATATCGAATTATTATTAAAAGTTGCCGACAACATGAAAGGCAAAACAATTTGCGCACTTTCAGATGCTGCGGCATTACCCGTATTAAGTTTCGTTCCAAAGTTTCGTGATGAATTTGAATACTATGTTCGCGAAGGTAAATCTAAGGTTAAGGGCACAGCCTTTAAAACTCCATCGTATCTTTCAGCGGGAGCACACTAATGTCAGAAGCAGTTGTAGAAAAGAAGTCAGATGCAAATCTGCAAACAAAAATGTTGAATTGTAAAATCAACGGCGTTGCACTTTCGGTTAAAGAAGGTTCAACAATTATTCAAGCCATGTATGAAAACCAACAAAAAATTGCGCATTACTGTTGGCACCCTGGTTTAAGCATCGCCGGTGTTTGCAGATTGTGTATGGTCGAAGTTGCAGGAAATCCACGTTTACAAATTGCGTGTAACACAACTGTCACTGAAGGCATGGATATCAACAACACATCACCTAAAGTGATCGAAGCCACAAAGTGGGGCCTTGATTTTCATTTAATTAATCATCCGTTGGATTGTCCAGTTTGTGACCAAGCCGGCGAATGCGGTCTGCAAGATCAATACATGGAATTCGGCCAATACAATTCTGAAATGGCCGAACCAAAAACTAAAAAAAATAAAGTCGTAGACCTAGGACCAACAGTAGTTTTGGATTCTGAACGTTGCATTCTTTGTTCTCGTTGTGTGCGATTTACTGACGAAGTTTCAAAAACAAATGAATTAGGAATTTTCAGTCGGGGTGATCACGCTGAAATCGGAACACACGCCGGAAAAAAATTAGACAACAAATATTCTTTAAATACAGTTGATATTTGCCCGGTGGGCGCATTGACATCGAAAGACTTCAGATTTCGTCAACGTGCATGGTATTTAAAAGATGCGGAAACAATTTGTAACGGATGCTCAACAGGCTGTTCGACCAAAGTTTACTTCAACAAAGAAGGCCTGTTTCGTATTAAACCAAAACACAACGAAGCTGTGAATGGCTATTGGATGTGTGATGACGGACGAAATACATATAAATTCGTTAATAAAGAATCTCGTCTGTTAAAATCATATCAATTTAAAAACGGTGAGTGGGGGCATGAAACAACTGCTGGTGCTGCTGCAAAAAATTTAGTTGAAGTCATGAAATCTGCGAAAGCAGACGAAATTGCATTGGTCTTAACAGGTCAGCATACTGTTGAAGAATATACAGCCATTGTTGAAATGTTTGTGAATCAATTAAAATCAAAAAATATTTTTCACTGGAACAACAATGAATCAACAGCAAATGATTTTGATGGCTTATTAATTCGTGGCGATAAAAATCCGAATACAAAAGGTTTAATCCAAATTTTAACTCAAAATGGAATTTCAACAAAATGGTCTGATCTTGAATCACAGTTATCAGCAAATAAAATTAAACATTTAATCGTCGTGGGCCCAGAAAATATTCCGGTGTACACAGACATTGAATCAAAATTAAATTTGTTTTCAAAAGCAGAGCATTTGATTTATTTGTCATCGGCAAGTCTGCCACAATGGGAAAATGTTAAAACATTAAAACATGTGACTGTGATTCCGATAAAAACATATATTGAAAAAAGTGGAACATTCATCAATCATGCGGGTCTGTCACAAGAATTTAACAAAGTCACAACTGTGATTAATGAAGCATTAACAGTTACTGAATTTGCACAAATTGTTTCGGGCACAGATTTAAAAATTGAAAATGTATCGGCGAACAGTTTATTTATGCCAACCAATCAGCGCGCAGATCAGGTGACATTAGAACACCGTAAAAAAAATGAATTCGTATTCAACAGGGGGCAATTTTAATGTCAGTCGTAAAAAATGATTCA
>CANBND010000094.1 GCA_947370945.1 Pseudobdellovibrionaceae bacterium
CAGTTTATTCAAGCCTTGAATGAAAAAAATCTAACGTTTATTTATCACCAAGACGCCAAAAGCATGATTGAAAACAGTCACGCTTTCGATGCTTTTCTGTGTGCGCTGACTGGATTTTTAAAATACAAAAACCAAACCGAACCGCGTCCTAAAAAATTTCCTGATAACGAAGACTGGATCGAATTTCCGAAAGAGAAATTAGATTTTTAGAACTGATTTTTTCAATAAAAACTACCGAACTTCAGGCAAAGGCTTAAAAATCTGTTTCAGCTCTGGCATTTGCATTGGAACTTTATCAAATGAATTGATCCATGTTTCTGGCGTTTCCATGCACAAAAAAATATTAAATCCAGAATTCAGACTGCGAATTTTTGTTTGCATAAACTGAAACATTTCAGATCGCAAACCCGCATCGTAGCGCATTTTATTGCCCTCTGATGTAAACATTTCTGCCGCATTGACCATGGATTGCATACCGAAACGTTCGCGCATCATTTGGCGTTGTTCAGGTTGAAATCGCAGCGCGCCCAACGAAATAATGTGAATATCAGAGGCTGAAAAGTTTTTTGCAATTTCTTCGGCCAGAAATGAATAATTTTCTTTCCATTCGGGGTGCCAAATCATCGGATCAATGTGAAAAGCAATTTTGTATCCTTGGTCGCGACATTTTTTTGCGGCAGCAATTCGTTCATCGAATCGGGCGGTGCCGTGCTCTTCGGAATTGATAATATGTGGTGGATTGATCGACCAACTGACCACGATGTTTTTTGCTCCGGGTAAATCAATAAACTGGTCAATTTTATTTGATTTTGTTTTAAATTCTAAAACCCAGTTTGGATAATTTTTAAAAAAATTGATCAACTTCCGTGAATACAATGTAATTTCGTCCAACGATAGTGAATCGATGACTTCGCCTGTGCCGACGCGAAACGGTTGCGTCGGGTGCAGATCTGCCATTTCTTTTAATTCCGCAAGGGCCTGATCAATATTTGTAAATATTTTTGTTGTTCTGGAATTCAGATAACTCTGCAAATAGCAATAGCTGCAATTCATATTGCACTGGCTTCCCAGATTTAAGACATGGTAATTACAGCAAGTTAATGTTTTTTTCTGAGTTGCTCCGGGACAGCGTTTGAAAAAATGACCTTTGTATTCAGTTAAAAATAATGTACGTTTGGATTGATTGAACTCATCGGACGTCATCGTACCTTTGAGATCAGAAAAAGGTTCTGTTTCGACATCGAAAATAATTTCTTTCGGATACAGGCTGCGAACGCGATCCGCAACTTCAGAATTTTTAGAGACAACATCAATAAAAATTTTATCAAAAATGGGTAGCATTATATTTGTTCTTTCACGCGCTCAAGCGCTGAAATTGATTTAGTTAAATCGGCAGTCGAGGTAATAAATAATTTTAATTCAACACCGGCGCGGTCGCCGCGGCGTTCGAATTTAATTTTTGCGCCGTAGGGCCAGGGTAATGATTCAAGTTTATTTTTTAAATCCTGATCGGACAATGTCGTTTGCGGATAACGTAGTTTTTTCAGTTCGTTTTTCCAAACATTTAAATCCGTCGTATCAGATGCAACGGCAGATTCAGAATTTATCATGACCAGTTCTGTGGCCAGTTCCAAAATCTGTAGGGTGTCGCTGAAGCTTGCATTTAATAAATAGCATTTTAAAAAACATTCCGAGATTCTGATTTTTTCGGACTCGGTTTTTAAAATATTCAAAAAAGTCAGATCTGAAGGTTTCATTTTTTTAGTTTCAAACCACGAAATAACCTGATTGCGATTATGGTCTGGGTCATGATTGTATGTGTTTAAAGCCTTCAGAAGTACATTTTCAAGCATAGGTTTATGTAAATGAGTTTCTTTTCTTTGGCAAATGCTTAGATCATTTGTATAATGAAGGCATGTCTCAAAACCGTTATAAAGCCACAGATAATTCTAAAGGTAAAAAAATAGACAACCTGCCATGGAACAAACGCGCAGAAATTAATCTGGATGTGGTCTGTTTTAATTATGCTCCTGGAAAAAAACAGGATCAATTTTCAGAGGTTTACGTCTGGGATTTGGATAAAACATATCTGGATACCACGATCGATTCATTCAAAGGATTGCTGGCGACAGTATTTGAAAAATCATTTTCTAAAAAAAATATTGCAGGTGCGAATGAATTAATTAAAAGCTTAGCCCGCTACCGTAAAAAAAATTTTTCGGAATCAGAATTTGCATTATTTTTTGTTTCGGCATCTCCACCGCAGATGGAAAGTAAAATTTATGAAAAATTTCAATTGGATGAAATCCATCCAGTGTCGATGTTTTACAAAGACAATTTAAAAAATTTAAGACCATCGAAATTTACGTTTTTGAAACGACAAATTGGTTATAAATTACAAGCGTTGTTGCAGTTAAGGTTACATTTGGCCAGCGATGTACGAATGATGTGTTTTGGCGATGATTCGGAATCTGATGTGATGATTTATAATTTATTTTCGGATGTCTGTGCCCGTCGTCATACAAAAAATCAGCTAGAGAGACTACTGGAAAAACTGGGTGTCGGCCCCACACAAATCGAAGAAATTCTGCGATTGCAATCGATTACCCCCGTACAAGATCCCGTCGAAAAAATTTACATCAATTTAGCCACTGACACGGATGCCAGTTACTATATAAAATTTGGTCGCAGAACTTTGGCGACCTACGATTCATTTCAAATCGCTTTGGATCTGGTGCAGGATCAACGTTTATCATTGGAAGAATTAGGTTCTGTGATGAATGAAATGCAATCGAAATATAATTTCAGCACAGCACAAATCACCAAAAGTTTCGAAGACCTTATTCGCAGACGCGTGATGGGTTTATCGTCGTTTGAAATGATTAAAAATTACCTCATCGAAAAAAAAATAATCGCCATGTCTTGGTCGACAAAAATCGAACCACTTCGCGAAAAAATTGTTGATAGCGGCCACGTTTATGAATTGGACGGCCTGCACGAACCTTGGATTCGCACCCAAGTTGATTATTTGTACGATTACTAGGTTATTTCTTGGTGTATTAGCTTTTGGCGATTAAAATTGTAATTGATGTTCCTGTTTCAATACGTGAATCAATTTTTAAATCGCCGCCCCACGACCGTATGATTTGCACGGCGTTACTCAAGCCCAGGCCTTGGCCTTTGCTTTCAGCGCCATCAATAAATGAAATTCCGGTTTTGCCAATATAGGGCATTAATTTTTTATCGATGCCGTGGCCGTTGTCTGAAATTTTAATTTGTATAAATTCATTCAAATCAGTCACGTTAAAAATCAATTTTGTCGAATGAGCATTCACAGAATTATTGACAACATTTTGGATGATATTTTTAAAATCATCAGCAACACCTGAAAGTAAAATATTTTCGATATGTTCCGGAACGTAATTCAGATCAATGGATATTATGTCAGAATATTTAATTTCAGAAATAATTTCAGTCAATGATCGACTTAGTGAAAATCCGACATTCAATTTTTTCTTGGTGACTAGGCCAGAAATTCGTTCAAGTGCCATTTTTAGAATAACGACGGCTTCGTCAGCACTGCTGTGCTGATTTGTTTTTTCGATATGGCTCATGCACAAATTTAAAGTCGATAAGGGCGATTTAATATCATGCAGTAATTGATTCAGTTCAAGCTCATGTTTGTTAAAGTCAGATGTAGATTTACAAACAGATAAATGAGAAAAATTAATGCTCATGCGATGTCCTTTATTTAAATTAAAAATTAGATTTTCGCATAATTTAAATTTAATTTACAGAGGTAATTCGTATTTAGTAAAAACAATGTAAACGTCAAAAAGTTGAACACCGCTTTTATTGTCTATAATATCCAAAATATTTTATAAATTTGGACCGTCGAACTTTTTGACAGTCCTGACTTTTTTTCAGGGCGACAATTTTTGTATTTCAATTAAATCAGAAATCGATTAAAAACTCTCAATCAAAAAAACAGATACTAAATTTCGAGGGGAAACTATGTTTGATGAGAATGTGAGTGGATTGCCTAGCGAGAGTATGAATGCAATCAGAACCGATAATCAGAAGTCTATTTCACTGACTAGGCCTGTGAAATTGTCTGAGGAAGAGGCTATAGAGTTCATGAGCAACTGGAATTTATGTGTTGCATATACTCTGTTAGAGCAAAATGGCTTTCTTTTTAACGAGATGAATGTAGCTCAAAAATTAAATATTTTGGTTTCTGAAGCAGATCATTTAATTAAAACCTTAATTAATATGAAACTGATAGAGTCTACTGGTGAACTAGACAGATATACTTCGCAGCCTATGATTTTTGATGACTCATTCATTGCTTCAGCAGATTGCTTAAACATTTTTACTAAACTTTCTGGAATTGGTCATTCCAAGATAACATCAAAAGATCTTTTTAATTCAAGATTTGAAATTTTAAGTCACAAAGTTATCCAAAGATATTTGCCAGAATTTGCGGATTTGGTTTCTAGAATGGCAGAAGAAAGCAAATCTGAAATAGATTGTGAAGTTTATAATTCAAATTTGTCTTTTGTAAAAGCAACCCGCACAAGAAAGGAAAAGTAATATGAAAAATTTGCTTATTTCTTTGTTTCTATTTTCTTCTTTGTCCTCGTTTGCGGGGCCATCAGTAACTGGCACTGGGAGCACTTCATCAATGACAAACATTGGTGATATTTTTGGTGGTGGAAAAATCGGAGGATTATCTGGCGGATTGGGTGGTCAGTCACTTCAAGATCTGCTTAAGAACAGAAATGGTGGAAAAATTTTGGCTGTCGAATTAGGAACCAAAGACGGTATCGTTAAGTTTCAGACGGCAGAGGCAAAGTTGATTACCACGACAGCTCAGACTGAATTTCAAATTCGAACATGGCAGGCTCCGGAATCAAAAGTCGTTGCGATTCCAGAATTGCAAAATGCTTTGCAGGGTTCGCGTCAGCTTAGAAATTGGCAGCAGTTAAGCATTAAATAAATTCGAATTAACAAATTCTTTTTAATTTCTGAAAGCCTTGGTGAAAACCGAGGTTTTTTGTTTTTGGAGCTACGGACTAAGGTCCATATTTTGATATAGCCCTTTGGCCAGTGAATGTTAACATCATTCATAAACAACGAAAAATTTGATATTCTTAATCTATCAGAAATTAATTTTTCAACGAGGTTAGAATTGAAAAAATATTCGATTATATTTTTATTAATAGTTTTTAAAACTATTTTTATACCTGCGTCAGAACGTTTAGTTGACCAAGCCGATGTGTGTTCCAGCAAAACATTTAAAAAAGCACCCAGAAATTTTGATAACGAAGCTAGTGCGGTTGTTGTAAAAAATATGCCACGCGTAAGATCGCAGGATTCTTTCGGAACTTGTTTTGCATATGCTGGGACTTTGTTAGCGCAGCATAATTATTGTAAAAGTAAATTAAAAACGATGTTAGATTTGGGCTCGGATTTGCCAGAAAAATATAAAACAGATTTTGAAGAATTTAAAACGTGCCAAAATCTATCGCCAAAGAATGAAATCTCACCTCTGCATGCCAGCTCGGCCAGATACGACAACGATAAAAAAACTGAAATTACAAAATTCAGCTTCACAAAAGGTGGTAACACTGCCCAGAGTCTGAAGCTTTTAGGCGGCAGATATGGAACAGAGAAATGTTATCCGTCTGATGTATTAATTAACCAATATGGAATATTAAAAACACAAAAATTTATGACTGATGAGCAAGAAAAATATGCTCAAGCGCATGATAAAGTTTTAAAAGCTAAATTCACCGAAGCGGAAATACTTGAAGACTGTAAAGAATGTTTAAATAATGCAAATAATACGCAAGTCAGAAAAGAAGGAGTAGAGGCCTTGCAACAACTAAAAAGTTTTATTTTTGATAAAACTAAAACAAACGAATCTGAAATTACGGATCGCAGAAATTTAAGTGATAACAAAGAAATTAATAAAATTACAAACCAAGAGCAAAATAAAAAACTAGCTATAGCACTTTCAAAAGAAACAACACAGTTAAAAAAAGACCGAACATTTGAAGAATTTATGGCTGATGTCACTTACAGTTCTATGCACGTTGGTTGTAATAGAATCAACTATAAAGAGGATGTTGAATACTATCCACAAACTGCACAAATCAGCAATCTGGTGCAGACTGAAAAAAAATTAATTGAAATATTAAAATTGGATCGTCCTGTTTCTATCAATGGGCTTTGTATAAGTGGTGCCGAAGATATTAAAGGTTGCAAAGCTTTACACGAAATTGTTTCATCAGGATATTATCAAGATGTTTCTACAGGGGTTAAGTATATCAAAATTCAGAATTCATTTGGTGCCGAATGGCAAGATTTTTGTACGACAGGTGGTTGGGTTAAAATGGACAGTGTTCTAGGTCGATTACAAGCTATGGGCAGTAAAAATGATGATCCGAACACCGTACTGGATCAGAATGTGTTAACTTGGCTTGGCAAATAAAAATGGTTCGCAAAACTATAAGTTGGCAATTTTATTATTTGGCGATATTTTTTTTAGGTACGCCTATGTTCGCAGAGCTATCAAAGAATGCGAACCAAATATATTTTCGAGACTATAAAACATACAGGATTTATTATCATAATCATGCCTCGTTACTAGTAAATAAAAAATCGACAAAAAAAATTTTGATTCACAAAAAAAATAATTCTATTTTGACAACTAAATCTGATTTTAATAAAAAAACAATTGAATACATGGTTCCGGCTAAAGAAAAGCGTCATACAGTCGTTTATAAATTTGAAAAAAATAAAAACCCACAAGTTGGTTATTTCGCAAACAACAGAAAAGTATATTTTGCAGAAAGCGAACCTGAGGTTAAATCTATAGCGAATAAACAAATAAGTGCTGTTTGTGAAAAACCAAAGAACCGAAATATTGACGACATTAAAAATATTTCAAAATTTATTACGGATAATAATTCAATTAACAGCATTGATATCGAATCGGGTATTTTAGATCCAAAGACGTGCACTGCTGAAAATTTAAATGTAGATTTATTGAAAAAAAACTTAGGAAATTTATTTAACAGTAACGGACTAAATTTAATTAAATGTTTACAATCAGATCTTGCACAAAAAAAAATGGAAAAAGACGAAGCGTTGCTAACGCAGGCTAATATTTTTGTAACCCGAATGGTGGGTTTTTTAGACGATATGAATGTTGCAAAAATTAATAAAAATCTAACTTCAAATAAATTTAAAAACAATTTTCAAATTAAATGCGAATCAACACCTAAAATGGAAGGTAAAATAGCCTGCTTCGACGATAACTACGAAAATCCGTCGATGTCGATCGATTTAGAAAAAATACCTAAAAATTCTAACGGAACAATTGATACTGACAAATTAAATGCGTTTATTTTACATGAATTTATGCATGCAGGTACTCAGCAGCCAGAAACATCTGGACCGGATCCTAAATGTTTAGATGAGGCTATTGTTAAAAGTTTAGAAGCTCTTTGTGGCGATCAACGCGAAAAGGTCAAATGTCCGGCGCCTTCTATTATAAAAACGGAGAAAGGAAGCGTTGTCGCTGCAGCTGCGACTGTAGTAGCAGCAAACGAAATCGCACGATCGATGCCCGTAAAAACTGAAAACCAAATTCCAACGACCACCGAAGTTTCACAATTGGCTAACGCGACGTTGTCGCAAATGACCACTCCATCAGTTGCGAGGAATTACCAAGAAGGTGACAAGGTTCAAGTCACTGATCCTGCAACCATCAGTCAAGTTTCAAATACATTTACTAATTTGAATGTGTTGTCTAATAATGCAGGAACAGTAATGAAAGCCGGCGCGGCAGCCGCTGTCGGTAGCATAGCAGTTGCCAGTACATCGACAGCGGCTAGGTCAATATCAAGTGTTGCTAGTGATCAAAAAAATACATATGTTCCATACCCTCCGTCAGAAATTATCGCGGATAAATATTCGACTGGAACAGATGACGGAACTATTTCTCGCTTAGCGAACAGCACTT
Organism: Pseudobdellovibrionaceae bacterium; assembly: GCA_947370945.1. Lineage (GTDB taxonomy): Bacteria > Bdellovibrionota > Bdellovibrionia > Bdellovibrionales > Bdellovibrionaceae > Pseudobdellovibrio. The sequence goes on from CANBND010000094.1 coordinate 8,033, forward strand.
TAAAAACAAACTCATCGGTACTGTCTGAAGAAATTTCTTCAGCAAAAGCGAACGTAACAACAATAGCCGCATCTAAAAATGAAGTGTTGCCAACAAGAGCGACAGCTAAAAACAACTCGGAATCTACGGCACACACTGATGCGGCTCAGATCAATCGAAAGATAGCATCTGTATCTTCGTCAGTTGAAAATACACAGCCAGCAACGACCGTTGAATTGCCAACACGAACACAGCTTGTCGAAAATTTGAAAATCAGAAAAACAATGTCTGGGAATGATTATAATGAAATTAAAAAATATTATGCTGATCCGAATTTTAAATCACAGTTGTCGACATTGGGTATATCAATTGAATTAAAAACGGCAAATATGAATCAAAAAATCAGAGCCATTGGTGCGGATATGAATTCAAAAATTAAATTTATCGACGACGGTCAAAATTTAATTAGGCAAAAATAAACATGAAATGGCGACAAATTTTAAAAATTCTTTTGATCGTTTCTATATTTTACCTACCTCCATCAGTATATTTAATTAAGAATATTATAGAAAAACTAAATTATTCAGAAGTCACAAAGACGGTCGCCGAATTTAAATATTTAAATGATTTGATCAATTTAAAAACGAAGGAACAGCAGTACACCCAAATTTGTTCGACACTTGAAATCTTAGCTGAAAAAAATCAGATAGGTTTCAAGTTAAATTCAAATTTATTTGCGTTTCAAATTGAAAATAATGACATCAACTGTGGATATCATGTAGAAGTAATTCAAAAAATGGATTCGCAGCTTTCGCTAAATAGATATTCTGATTTCAAATCTGAAGACTCGGGAACGCTGACTTATTTTAAAACAAAAAACGAAAATGCCAGCTGGACAATCGGTTTGCGCACAATTCCGCTGCTGAGTTTCTGGAATCATTTAAAAACAAATTCTGAATTTCGGGGCGAATTTCTCATCGATCTGTTACTTTTTCTATATACGATTATCGCCTACACATTTTTGACAACATATTTAATCAGAAAATCGATATTAAGTGTTGTTCGCAGTAAATCAGAAATTGCTCCGTTATATCCTAGGCTCAATAAAGTTTTAACATTTGTTCAAGACGATCAATTGCAAGAATATCGAAAATTATTTCTGGTTTATGTAAGGCAAAACGACAACCTACGCACAATGCTTGATCGCAGTTCGGGTTCGTTAAACGCGACAATTCTTAAAAAAATTCAAGACGAAAATTTAATTTTACCCTATCATTTTAACGGCACAGTCGTGGGCGTTGACATTAACGGATTTTCAAAGCTGACGGGTAAATATAACGAACTGGCCGAAGTATTAACAGAAAAAATTATTGATATGGGTATGGAGCTTGTCACGCGCTATGGAGGGCTGTTTTCGTCTGTTGCAGGCGATGAAGTCGTCGTTGTATTCGATCACGAACATCAGGCTATGAATAAAAAATATAATTTACAAATGTTGGGCACGGCCTTTGCCAGAGATTTAATGCGTGATTATTCAAATCATATTTTTCATTTCTTAGGTTCTGATCACCAATTTAATTTAAAAGCCGGAATCGCTGATTCAGAAATTACTTTCAAAGAAACTAAGGCAGGAACAATTTTCGGCGGTGAAGCATTCACATTTTCAAAACGCTTATCGTCGTCAGTTATTACAGAAAATATAAATGCTATGGCAATTTTGGCAGCTGATATAGATCATATTAAATATTTGGTTACGCCCGAGCTATTAGAAACGTTCAAATTTAAAAACATGGGCGAACACAAAGGTTATCAAATCAGAAAATTTTTAAATATTGAATCTGCCTATTCGGATCACCCCGAACTGCTGCCGTATTTTAGATCTGATACTGACATCGTATTCTTGGTTACAAAAATTTGTGTTGAAACCAGTATTGAAAAATTAAATCTGATCTTTAAATACTTGTCTGAAATTAAAACCTATCACGTGAGCGAATCAGTTATAAATTCGTGGTTGAACTCTGTAAAAAATATGTATTCAAATAACAAAATTAACGATTTAAATAAAAATTTCGCTCGATTAATTATTTTGGGTAAAAATTTGTTGCCACAAAAGCAATGGTCGCAATCGATGACCGATGCTATTTTAAATATTCCGCGCAATATCGACGGGCGTATTAATGCTTCTATGATTGAATTGTTGGTTGATAAAAATTTATATGAAACGGTTATTCTAATTTCCGAATCATTTTTAATCGCCTCAGACACCTCATTCCGCGCCAAAGGCGAATTGTTAATTGCAAGGGCGACACTCGAATTGTCTGAAACAGTTTTAACAGAAATTATTGAAATGTTACAGTCGTATAATAAATTGCAAATGGCATCGGGCATTTATGTCAGTGGCCAAATTTTTAAATATTACGAAGAAAAAAATCCTGCTGGACTGCGGACGTATTCGGGCTACAAAAAAATTATGTGGGAATTAAAACAAATTCATTTGAAAAAATCTGACCAGCTTTCTGATCGGATGA
>CANBND010000095.1 GCA_947370945.1 Pseudobdellovibrionaceae bacterium
GGCGGCAGTGCCGAATTTTCAACATTAAAAAATAATAAAATAATTTCTTCACAAAGCTTTCCGATCGGCGTGGTCAGACTTTTAAATTTGACAAAAAAACGAAGCAAGTCCGTTTCTGAAATTGCAAAACCATATTTAAAAAAAATAAAGCTGAAAAACAAAACACAGAATATTCAAATTGCGATCGGCACGGGTGGAAATTTTGATGCGTTGTCGAAATTAAAATTGCAGCTTTTAAAAACCAGTCCGAATACGAATTTAACACGAATCGAAATACTGCAGATTCTAAAAATTTGGAATTCATTGACGTTATCACAAAAAGAAAATTTAAATATTCGCCGTGATCGTATTGATGTTTTACCGTTGGCGATTGAATTGATTTTAGAAACTTTAAATTTGTTTCATATTGAAAAAGTAAAAATACCGCTGACGGGATTAAAAGAAGGCGCGATTTACAGCGCCATTCAGTAATTTTTTATTCTTCGTCCGTAACCAAATCATCTTCGGTCAAAGTCATTTTCTGCATCGCTTTATTCATCATCTCAGCTTGAACACTGGTGAAATTCGCAACTGAATGAGCCTCGATCGCTTTTTTTGTGTAACCACCATCTGAATTCATAGTCCACGTTTGCGCTTTGTCATTCCAATACGTTTGCAGAATATCCCACAGTTTTTCTTTGGCCAGTTTATCGTAAACAGGGCAAATCGCTTCGACGCGCGCGTGCAAATTTCGATACATCCAATCCGCAGAGCCAATATAAAAATCGCCGTCAATTGGATTTTCATGGCCATTTCTGAAATAAAAAATTCTGGAATGTTCCAAAAATCGACCCAATGTTGATTGAACAAAAATTTTCTCGCTTAAATTTTTTGTATTGGGTTTTATGCAACAAAATCCACGTACAATCATTTGAATCAAAGTTCCTGAATTTGAAGCCTCGTACAAAGAAATTGAAATATCGTTTTCTTCCATATTATTGCATTTCATCATGATGTGCGCTGGACGATTATTTTTTGCGTGTTCTGATTCGCGCGCAATCAGGTCTTTGAATTTTTGAAACATATTAATCGGTGCAACCAATAAATGTTGATAATCTGATTTCAAAGATTTTCCGGTCAGATAATTAAATAATTCTAAAATTTCACGAGTGATATTTTCATTCGCAGTTAATAACCCGATATCGGTGTAAAACCGCGACGTTGATACGTTATAATTTCCGGTACCGATGTGCGCGTACGTTCGAACTTTGTTATTTTCACGGCGTACAACCAAACACGTTTTTGCATGAGTTTTTAATCCAACCACACCATACACGACATGCACACCCGCGTTTTCAAGTTCTTGAGCCCAATAAATATTTCGCTCTTCATCGAAGCGCGCTTTTAATTCAATCAAACAGGCCACTTGCTTACCTTCAGCGGCAGCTTCGATCAATGCTTTAATAAATGGACTGTTATCGCCCGTTCTGTACAACGTCATTTTAATCGCTAGCACATCCGGGTCATGAGCAGCTTCAGTAATAAATCTTTCGACCGAGGACGAAAAACTTTCAAACGGATGATGTAATAAAATATCTTGTTTACGAATATGATCAAAAATTGAAATCTGATCCGACAGCATTTGTGGAACAACCGGTGACCACGCTGAAAATTTATGTTCTGGCCAAGATAATTTTTGATTCAATAATGAAAAATCAGAAATATCAAAATCAGACGGCATATCATACAGGTCTTCGTCTTTCAGTCCTAATTCTTTAACTAAAAAATTTTTAAGCCATGGGTCAGTACAAGGGCCGACTTCAAGCCGGACGATTTCAGCAAACCGACGTTGACGAAGTTCTTCTTCGATCATCGCAAGCAGATCTTCAGCGTCATCGTCTTCGCGATCCGAATCTGCGTTTCTAGTGACTTTAAACAATACGGTCCCTGCTACTTTCATTGCCGGAAATAAATCATTCACGTAGGCCTGAATGACTTCAATAAGATGTATATACGAGGTCGAATCTTCGATCTGAATCCACTGATCAATCAGTTTCGGGATTTTCACGCGGGCGAATATTTTTTCATCATCACTGGATTTATTTTGTGACAGTGATGATAGTGAAACTCCCAACGATGTCGACAAGTTTGAAATAAATGGAAATGGATGACCGGGATCAACAGATAAGGGCGTCAAGATCGGAAAAATCTGTGACAAAAAATAATGTCTGATAAATTTTTTATCAGCAGGTTTTAATTGATGAAAATGAATAATCTTAAAATCGTTCACTGCTAATTCTAAAATAATATTTTTGACCAACTGACTTTGTGTTTCTAACATCTGCGGCATGACCTTTGAAATCATAGCCAATTGTTTTTTTGGCGGATGCCCGTCTGAAGATTTAGGACTTAGACCATAAGCGATTTGGCGTTTTAATCCACCGATACGTTTCATGAAAAACTCATCCAGATTTGAACTGGAGATCGACAAAAACTTCATGCGCTCTAACAAAGGATTTTTTGTGTCGGCTGCTTCGAATAAAACGCGCAAATTAAAATTCAACCAACCTAATTCACGGTTGTTAAAAATATTCGATGATGATTTTGTAAATTCTTGGATCGAGACTTTTTTCTTCTTTCGAATTTTTTTCTCAATGGGCTTGGTCGGCTTTTTAGTCGGCTTTTTTGATTTTACAGCTTTTTGAGTCATTGGCGTCCCGCTTTGATACACTCGTATCGTTTCATATTACCATTTGATATTACCATTTGGAATAATGCAGACTCAAGTCAAGATCCGGTCAGTACCTACCGATAAGTCATGCATGACTGGATCAATAGCTCGCTATCACGCACGAAGTCCGCGTTACACACTGGATACCCAAGACAATCATCTTGTTCGATATTCAGGCGCCGAACGTTTTTCTTGGGAAGAAAAAACTGAACTGAAAAATATTTCATTAACCGGACTGTCATTTGTCGCGTCGACGGATTTGTCACCGCAACTGGGTGAAATTATAAAAATACAATTCGCAGTTCCTGGATCGGAAATGATGGCCTGTTACGGCGTCGTGACACGCATTGAACAAACGACTGAATTTGAAAATGAAATTGCCGTGCATTTTTATAAACTGGACCGCTTGCAAAGAATTAATTTAGTTCAAGGTCTGGCCTCGAAAGTCGTCATTCATGGCGGCAAAGCGGATCATTACAAACAACCCAAAAACCAATTCCCCTCCGAGAAAAAAATAGTTGCGGGCCTGATGATGTTTTCGGCTGCGTTGTTATGGATTACGGCTATTAAAATTTTCTGGTTATAATTTAAAAAATTATTTGGATTCGCTGGCAATAATTAATTGCTTGATCATTTCAATTTCATGATCTGTCGGAGCACGCTGAAAGCGTTCTTGAAATTTTTCAATCGAAATTTGCAATGCGTCTATTTTGAATTCTGCAGATAAATCTTTGGTTGCTAGTGTTTTGGAATTTGCTAACGCCGGTTTCAACATCGCTTCCGCATTAGCGACTCCGCGATCGTAGGCCGCAATAGTTTCGACTGTTGTTGTGTGAATCCAAGTCACTGTCGTCACAACAATTAAACCTGTAATGATCCAATTGTAACTTGATGAAAATACATTGAATGCATATTTACTTTGAGTCGTTTTTAAATACGGTATTAATAATTCTTTTGAATTTTCGTAACCATCCCAAATCACTTTTTCGATCACATCATACGGAATCACGGCACCGTCCAAATGCGGCATCATCACAGGTGATAAAATCCAACGTAAGTAAACTTTTTTAAACGGAGCAAATATTTTGTCTTTCAGCGATTTTTTTTCAAGGCTCGTCATATTCATTTTTTTTGTGAATAAAAATTCTGCTAAGCCATGAGTTAATAAAGAATGTTGAACTTGTTTAAATGCAATACGATCTGCTGTCGACATATTTTGTGTTTGTGAATCATCCATAATGAATGATAGTTTTTCGATACTTGAAGCTATTTGTTCAAGATCATAAATTTTAGCTTTCGCTTTTGAATTTGCGAACTGATCCATATGATAAAGTTCGATCAGAACTTTTCTCAGTTGACGAGCCTGGTATCTAGCTTTGATGTTTTCTGTGAACGTTAAATTTGTCAGATCTGGTTTTGCGATATTTAAAATATCATCTTTGAATAAAAAATTATTATATTTTGAGCTTAATGAATCCAGCACCTCAGCATAATACGGCGCCGATGTTTTTATTTTTTCAACAGTTTGAGTTGCAAAAAAATCAAAGCAGCGAAGTTTTGAACCTTCGCCACCAAAACTTAAGCTTGAAGTTATCAAGCTTAAGACTAAAAAAAGTGTACTGAACAGTTTAAACATTTAATGCAATTCCATTCAGTTAAATAATTACTTCACAGCTTTTGTCACAGCATCGATTTGCGCTTGAAAATTCAAAGTCGCAGCCGTTAAGTTATTCACAGTTTCTGAAATTAATTTTTGTGAATTTTCAGTATTTAAACCCATAACGTTACCAATAACATCCGGCAACACTGATCCTGCGCCCGCAGTACCCACTGTTAATTTTGATTCTTCAGCAAATTTACTGACACCCTTAACCGCAGTACCTACTGTTGCTGAAACGGTTTTCAACGAAGCTTCTGCTTCAGCAGCTAATTTTGGTGAAACCCAATGTGCGACAGCCATACCAACAATAATAATCGTTGTAATATATGATGCATCCGAAGCATTGCCTACGATTTTATCGATAGCACTTTTTGAATTTAAAACATCATTACTCATTTTAGAAACTTCTTTAACCAGATCGCGCATTTCAGGTGTTAAAGCTTTTTTATTTTTCATTAACTCAGCATTAAAATCGCTTAAAACTGCACTGACATCTTTTGTATCCAGTGAAGATCTGTCTTTATAAATACGGGTCGCACTTGAAATTAACGCCGTTGCTGCAGAAATTGTTAACATAAATTTTCTTTTTTCAGTCGCACCAATATGCGCACCTAAAGTTGCCGTTGTTGCTAACGCAAGACCCGCCTGAATACTGTTTGCATATTTTAAAAAAGTATCTTTTTCATTATCATTTTTAATCGCATTCATCGTTCCGATAATTTGAAATAATTGATCTCGTGTTGCAATTAATTCCGCAGCTTTTGTGTCTGTTGCGCTGGCTACGATATCAATAAGTTGTGTATTCATCGAAGCTTCTTTTAAAGCTTCCGTAGCACTTTTAGCCGTAGAACCTGATTTTAAAGTTGATGTCGCCGATTCGGCAAACGCCATACTGTTCGCAGCAAATACCGTAGCAATAATTAGTGATGTTTTTTTCATTTTCATTTTTTGTCCTTTGTTATGTTTAGTTTTAAATTCCATTTTTTGTAACAAATTGTAAGATTGCCAAAAACAGACCAACTGAAATCGCATATACAGTTTTTAAACAATCCAAAAATTATAAAACGACACAAACAGGCGCTGAGTGTCTCATGTATAGACAGTCAAAACGTTTCAGATTTTATATATTCCATTTAATCTGAGCCTGATTTTGCAAAGAATATCATTATGAGATTTTTGAACGTACGTCGTTATCTATATATATTAATGATTGCCAGTCAGTTTTTGGGCTGTGCAGATTCTAATTTTTTAGACAAAACAAAAATCGATGGCAGTATTTTAATGGGTGATGTTGTCGAAGAAAATGATCCCGTCGCAGCCCGAACGGTTTTGATTGCGCAAAATTTTGAAATGAATAACGGTCTACCGCAGTATTTTGGTATGTGTTCAGGTGTAATTATTAATTCAAATACAATTTTAACCGCCGCACACTGTACAAAGAATATTAAAACATCAAAGATTCTCATGACCACGAATGCTCATTCAGATCATCTTGCAGATACGCAGGTTTACGATATTCAAAAAGTTATTTTACACGACGAATATATTAAATCTGAAAAAGCCAACAAACTGGATTACGAATTCGATCTTGCAATAATTAAAACAGATCGTCCCATATTGCATTCAGATTTTGACAGCAGTTATTTAATTTCAATTTCAACTGAAAAATATATTCAAAGTACGAACTCGTTTTTTTTAAATCCTCTGATCGCTGGTTTTGGTCGAAATCATTTATTTCAAAATTCTGCAATGTCAAATGAGCAACAAAATTCACCTTTGAACGGCATTTTAGAAAAAGCCAACGTTGAAATTCCTGATGATCAATACAAAAATATTTCAATCGTCATTAATCAGCACAAAAAAGCAGGCGTTTGTTCCGGCGATTCGGGTGGCCCATTGTTTGTCAACAAAAACGGTCATTTATATTTACAAGGATTAGCCGTCGCAGTCACAGACCTTGATAATAACTTTATTATCAGAAACAATTTTTCGAATTGCGATGGCCAAGCTGTATTTTTAAATCTGGATTTTTTCAAGGACTGGATTGTAAAAAATCTTGGTTCGATCAAATAAGCTAATTCCGTATTCGATCCAAAAACAAATCTCTAGAAATATACTTCCCGCCAAAAGATCCGCTGACATCTGTCACCATTTGTAAATCCATCCAAGAAAATCCCAATGTTTTTAAATGCTCTACAAGTTTCACAAAAGCAAATTTTGAAGCGTTCGGCTTTAAAAAAAACATACTTTCACAACTGAAATATTTTTTTGATTTTACCCCGTAAATACCAGAAATCATTTCAGAACCATTTTCTGTTGTCAGCCAGCATTCAATTGATAAAGCTCCACCCTGTTTTTGTAATTCAGAATAATTTCTTTCTATGGCTCCGTTGATCCAACTGCCTTTTTGCCCAGGGCGTTTTTGTTTGCGGCATTGTTTTATGACTTCAGAAAAATTTTCGCTGATGGTTACGGTAATCAGTGGTTCATTTTTTTTGATCCATTTTTTTAAACTGGTTGAAATGTGCAGATCTTTAAAATCTAATATTCCTCGTTCTTCGGGTGAAAACCACAACAACGGATATCCTTCATGTGGCCACGGAAAAATTCCCAAATTATAGCTTTCGATTAAATTTTCAACCGTCATCACACCGCCGACCAAAATAATGTCTTCGATCGTTTCGGTAACGCGCGGATCTGGAAATTCAATTTTATTTTTTCTGTTAAGTATTGCAGACATTACAAGCAAACATCGCACTTTCCACAATCATCAGTCACAGCATGGCCAAAATAATTATAAATCACTTTTATTCGACAAATGTCTGTATTTTGTGACCATCGCAATATTTCAAGCAATTTTTTTTGGTGTTCTTTTTTTAATTCAGATTGATTTTCTTTAACAAAAAAATTGTCTTCAGGTGGTTGCAACGCTTTAAAACCAAATTTTGAATCAATTTCTTCAAGGCAACCCCAGCGATTTAAAATCGAAACAGCGGCGTTCACTCTGAAATCTTTGCGATTTTTAAAAACCATTTGTTCACGCAAATAATCAAAACCTTCAACACTAACTTGTGCAAAATTTTTTTCGATCAGCAAATATACTTTTCGAATAAATTCGGCTTCGGGATATGCCCAATCCAAAAACTGCATTTGAATTGAAACATCGTCTTGGTCATAAAATAAAATGGCCTTGGCAGATTTGCCATCACGACCTGCTCTGCCGACTTCTTGAAAATACGATTCAATCGTCGATGGAATTTCTGAATGTAATACAAATCGAATATCCGGTTTATCAACACCCAAACCAAATGCGGGCGTCGCCAGAATCCAATTGATTTTTCCTGTGATGAATTCTTTTTGATTACGTCTGCGCACATGCGACGGCAGATCCCCGTTGTACGTTGTAAATTGCAAATTTTTTCGAGCAATAAATTGCGTAAATTTATCCAAAGTCTGAATTAATGTAAAATACACAATGCCAGAAACATTTTGATTTTCAGAAATGACTTTGGCCATGGCTTCAAATTTTTCAGATTCGCCGTAAATATCTGTCACCGCCAAACACAATTCGGGGCGTTCGATACCACCCAAAATTAAATCTGTTTCAAAATTTAAATTTAAGATCTGGCAAATTTCTTTTTGCACCGGTGGTGTCGCTGTCGCTGTTAAGGCCAAGACACGGGGTTTTCCACAGAGTTGTACAAATTCATTCAGCCTTGCATAATCAGGTCTGAAGTCATGCCCCCACAACGACGCACAGTGGGCTTCATCAACCACAAACAAAGAAATTTTTAATGTTTTAATCACGTCCACAAAATCAGTTTTTTTAAATCGTTCCGGCGTGACAAATAATATTTGATATTTATTTTCTGATAAATTTTTTAAGCGTTTTTGTTTTTCTTCGGCTGAAATCGAAGAGTTGATAAACGTTGCACGCAGGCCAATGTCTTGAGCTTTTTGTGTTTGATCTTGCATTAATGCAATTAACGGGCTGATGACCAAAACAATTTCATTTTCTTTTTGCAAAAAAGCCATCATTTGATAACACAAACTTTTGCCTGTGCCTGTCGGCATTAATGACAGCACTGAATGACCTAACAAAAGTCTGTCGATCACAGGTTTTTGCACACCACGAAATTCTGAAAATTTAAATTTTTCGAGCAATAGTTTTTCAAGCATTTTAAATAATCTTGTTCATTATGTTTTTTAAAAAATCAGCATAATTCATTGTAACAAATCCATTTTCATTTTTTTTATATACTGAATCACCTAAGTATAGCATATAGCATTTTATTTTAGGGTGGTCTTCAGAAATTGAAATCAGACCTGCGTAATCTTTGCTGGATAATTTGTTTTTATATTTTATTTCGATCGCGACTTCAATTTTTTGCTGACCACAAATAATCAGGTCAACTTCTGTGTCTGCCTTTGTTTTCCAAAAAAATATTTTTTTCATCGATTGTTTGTAATTGATGTGGGCGCGAAATTCGTTGATAACAAACTGTTCAAACAAATGACCCTTTTGCAAGGGGTCCAGCACTGCATCTAACCTACCCATTAATGTATTTACAATACCAGTGTCAAAAAAATAAAATTTCGGAGCCAAAGCTAATTGTTTTTTTGCCGTCTTGTCCCAAGCCAAAAGTTTGTAGGCAATCAAAGTGTCCTCAAGAATCTGAAAATAATTCTGCACAGTTTTAATCGGCGTAGCGCTTTCACGTGAAATATTTGCCATATTCAATGTCTGAGCTGAATACAAGGCTGCGACTTCAAGAAACCTAGAAAATGGGTCTAAATTTCTGACGATCCCTTCTGCCAGAATTTCTTCTTTTAAGTACGTATCAACATATGTAATAAGCTGCGATTTTTTAAATGCGCGTTCATTCAAATAAATTCCTGGCAACAAACCAAACATTAAGGCTTCATCCAAGTTAAATTGATCTTTTAATTCGCTCACAGTAAATGGCATTAAATATTTAATCGGAACCCGACCACCCAGTAAATTTGCGTGGCCACGTTTCAATTTTCGAGGGCTGCTGCCTGAAATAAAAACTTTGATTCTATATTCTTCAAGTAACGAATGAACTTCGTCCAGCAAGTCTGGCATTTTTTGAATTTCATCGATATAAATTATTTTTATTTTTTCGACTTTAATTTGATAAATCGCATCGTCTCTGAACAGCTCTGGATTTTTAGAATATTTATTGCGAGTTTTTAAATGCAACAAATCAATCTTCCAAACTTTGTGTTCAGATAAGGCTTTTTGCAATAACGAACTTTTACCCGTCAACCGAGGCCCAAGTATTAAACACGATTCACGTGGATCAATAACAAATAGTCTTTGTATCATATAGGATTAATATAGTCTATATTAGGCATCGTGTATACTTAATATAGACTACTTCATATTATTATTTTTTCTCAGATTTCGTCAAAAAAAGATAAATAAACAGACCACCCAAGACCAGCACAAAAAACAAAACTATGCCCAAAGCTACTGTGGCAAAAGTAAAAAAATGACCGTCATCCATACCGCTCAGTCTGCTCTGATGCGGAAACAAGGTCAAAAGCTGATTTTAGCTCTTGTTTTGGGCACAAAAGACCACCCCAAAGGCTAAAAATATCAATGACTTATTTGCGCCTGCGAAAAAAAAATGGTACGACCAAGGGCTTACTTTTAAATATTTTTTAAAACAAAAGACAACCCTAAAAAAAGGAACAGTTATGTCAAAAGAATGGAACATTACAAAAGTCCGAAATATTGGTATTTCGGCACACATCGATTCAGGTAAAACAACTTTATCTGAGCGTATTTTATTTTACGGTGGTCGTATTCACGAAATCCATGAAGTAAAAGGTAAAGACGGCGTCGGCGCAACGATGGATTCGATGGATCTTGAAAAAGAAAAAGGAATCACAATTCAATCTGCTGCGACTCAGGTACAGTGGAAAGATCATACAATTAATTTAATTGATACTCCGGGGCACGTTGACTTTACAGTTGAAGTTGAACGTTCACTTCGCGTTCTTGATGGAGCCGT